>CAMNGM010000077.1 GCA_946538425.1 uncultured Bacteroidales bacterium
CGTGGAGGACGATGAGCACGGACAGGGCCAGGATGACCTGGAGGGTCTTGACGAGTACTACCATATCAGACTGCGGGCGTGGGCGAAGGCTTCCTCGTTCGTGGCGAAGATCTCGTCCAGCGTCGGGTCTGCTACAAATTCCGTGCAAGCGAGGGTTTCCGAAGCGATGGAAGCAATGTCATAGAAGCCGATCCGGTCCTGCAGGTAGCCCGCGACGGCGGCCTCGTTCGCCGCGTTGAGGGCGCAGGGGATGTTGCCGCCCCGGCCGATGGCGTCGAAGGCCAGCTTCAGGCAGGGGAACTTGTCGAGGTCGGGCTCGAAGAAGGTCAGGGCGCCCAGCGAGCCGAAATCCAGCTTCCGGTTGTTCAGGGACAGCCTTTCGGGATACGACAGGGCCAGCTGGATGGGCTCCCGCATATCCGGGCAGCCCAGCTGGGCCAGGACGGCGCCGTCCGCGAACTCCACCATCGAGTGGATGACCGACTCGGGATGCACGACCACGTGGATCCGCTCCGGTTCCACGTCGAAGAGCCACTTGGCCTCGATGACCTCGAAGCCCTTGTTCATCATCGTCGCGGAGTCGATGGTGATTTTCGAGCCCATGTTCCAGTTGGGATGCTGCAGCGCGAGGTCTTTCCCGGCTTTCTCGATCCGCGCCCGTTCCCAGGTGCGGAACGGGCCGCCGGAGGCGGTCAGGTGGATCCGCTCGAGGGGATTGCCCTGCGCGGCCTGCAGGCACTGGAAGATGGCGGAATGTTCGGAGTCTACCGGCAGGATCTTCACCCCGTGCCGCCGGGCCTCCGCCATCACGATGGAACCGGCGGCGACCAGCGTCTCCTTGTTCGCGAGGGCGATGTCCTTCCCGGCCCGGATGGCGGCCAGCGTGGGCCGGAGGCCGCTGAACCCCACCATCGAGGCAACGACGATTTCCACGTCCTTCCCGGTCACCAGGTCGCAGGCGGCGTCGATGCCGGCGTGCGCCTCCGTGGCGTTCCCCACGAGGGCGTCGCGCACCTGGCCGTATTTCGACACGTTGCAGATGACCGCGTGCGGGACGGAGAACTCGTTCGCCTGCTCCGCCAGGAGAGCGGCGTTGCTTCCCGCCGTGATGACTTCCACTTGGAACCGGTCCGGATGCTGCCGGACCACATCCAGCGTCTGGCGGCCGATGGATCCCGTCGATCCGAGGATGGCTATCTTCTTTTTTTGCATAAGGTCAGAAACTGATGTAGGCGGCCGGGTCCACGGCCTCCCCGGCATACCAGAGTTCGAAACGCAGGTGGTCCCCCTTGGTCAGGGAGCCGGAACTGCCCACCAGGGCGACCGGCGTACCCGCCTTCACGGTTTCGCCCGCCTTCTTGAGCAGCCTCTCGTTCCGCTTGTACACCGAGAGGATGTCGCCCCGGTGCTGGATCGCGAGGGTCCAGCCGTCGGCCTCCTCCCAGCCCGCGAAGACGACGGTGCCGTCCAGGACGGCCATCACCGCCGTTCCGGTCGGGGCCGTGACGTCCACGTAAGGGTGGAGCGTCCGGTCGAAGCCCTGGGACACGACGCCCTTGAGCGGGGTATAGAAGGAAAGGGCCTCGATCGGGAGGTCGCGCCGGGGGCCGGACACTTCGAACTGCTCCGCCTCGGTCACCCGGACGCGCAGGAGCGAGTCCCGGCGGGCCAGGAACACCGAATCCGCGTCCCGGCCGGCCTGCTGGCGGCTCAGGATCAGGCTGTCCAGCAGCAGGGGCTCCTCCCCCGCCACCACTTTCTTGAGATTCTCCGTATAGAGCTCCCACTGGAGGATCTGGGTCTCCAGCGAGTCGATGCGGATGGCGTTCTGGACGGCCTGCCGGCGCGCCTGCGCATCGGGGTAGCCGGGAATGAAGGTCCTCAGCGGCGTGAAGGCGGTCAGCAGGAAGAAAAGCACCAGCAGGAGGACGACAAGGGAGACGGCGGCGGTGATGAACGCCGGCCGCGTGAAGACGACGGACCAAAGTCGTTCGTGGGAGACGGCGTCGATCAGCGACGCCCTGTATTTCCGGCTCGTCCGGTTCTTGTCATTAGCCATAAAAAATGTTATCTTTGTAACCTATATGGACAGACTAGTCGGAATCGATTACGGACGCAGACGCACCGGCCTTGCCGTGAGCGACCCGCTCCGTATCTTCGCCGCTGCCCTGGATACGGTCGATTCTGCAAAGTTAATAGATTATCTCAAAAATTACACCGAAAAGGAGACAATCGAACGCTTCGTGGTGGGTTGGCCGGTCAATATGGACGGCTCCCCCTCCGAAGCCCAGGCCGACGTGGACGCCTTCCTGAAGGTCCTCGCGAAGGCCTTCCCGGGCATCCCCGTCTCCCTGGAGGACGAGCGCTTCACCTCCGTGCTCGCGCACCAGGTGATGATCGACGGCGGGATGAAGGCGAAGGACCGGCGCGACAAGAAATCCGTGGACCGGATCAGCGCGGCCATCATCCTGCAGAGCTATATGGACCGGACTTCGGGTGCGGTTTTTGCAGTGAATCCAGATTCCGTCCCGGAGAGTCTGTCCCGGAACAAGACAAAACGAAGGAAATGATTCAACCTATCTACCTGTATGGATCGGAGGTGCTCCGCCGGAAAGCCGACGAAGCCGACCTCTCGAAGAAAGACGAGCTGAAAGCCCTCGTCCAGGACCTGAAGGACACCCTCACCCGGGCCGACGGCTGCGGCCTCGCCGCGCCGCAGATCGGGGTGAGCCTCCGCGTGGTCATCGTGGACGGCGACGTCGTCTCGGACACCTACGACTACCTGAAAGGCTTCAAGCGCGTGATCATCAATCCGGAGATCCTGGAGGAAAGCGACGAGAAAGCCACCTACTCCGAGGGCTGCCTGAGCATCCCGAACATCTACTGCGACGTGCTCAGGCCGGCGAAGATGACTCTCCGCTACTACAACGAGGACTTCGTCCAGGTCACCGAGACCCTGGACAAGTTCGCCTGCCGGATGGTCCAGCACGAGCTGTCGCACCTGGACGGCAACCTGTTCACGGACAACGTGCCCCCGATCCGCCGGAAGATGATCGCCTCCAAGCTGCAGAACATCGCCAAGGGGAAGGTGCATCCGCACTACAACAGCAAGCTGAAATAGCATTAAAACTACAATACCATGGGAGCTTTTCACGCATATGACATCCGCGGCATCTACGGCAAGGACTGGGACCGGGAGACCGCCTACAAGATCGGATATTTCATTCCCCGGCTGCTCCAGGCCGACAAGGTCCTGGTGGGCCGCGACTGCCGCGTCTCCTCGCCGGAGATCTACGACGCCGTCGTCCAGGGCATCAACGACGCCGGCGCCGACGTCTACGACATCGGCCTGAGCTCCACGCCGATGGTCTATTTCGGCACGGCGAACTACGGCTTCAAGGCCTCCGTCCAGATCACGGCCTCGCACAACGCCGCTCCTTACAACGGGATGAAGGTGTCCACCACGGACGCCCAGGCCATCGGTTACGACGCCGGCCTGAAGGACATCAAGGCCTGGATCGACGAAGGCGTCCCCACCCCGGTGGCGGAAGTCCGCGGCAAAGTCTATCAGAAGGAGATCCTCGCCGACTACCTCGCCTTCATGCGCAAGTTCAAGAAGGACCTCTCCGGCATCACCATCGCGATGGACCTCTCCAACGGGATGTCCAACCTCTTCGCGAAGGAGATCTTCGGCACGGGCGGCAATGTCCACTACCTGTTCGACACGATGGACGGTCGCTTCCCCAACCACGAGCCCAATCCGCTCATCGAGGCGAACGTCGTCCCCCTCGAGAACCTCGTCCGGGAAGTCAAGGCCGACGCCGGCGTCATCTATGACGGAGACGCGGACCGCGTGGTCTTCGTGGACGAAAAGGGCTGCTTCATCTCCCCCGACCTCCTCATCGCCCTGATGGGCCGCTACTATGTGAACGAGCGCGGGCTCAAGGGCGTCGTCCTGCAGGACATCCGCTCCTCCAAGGCCGTGGGCGAATACCTCGAGCCGATGGGCTGCAAGATGTACACCTGGAAGGTAGGCCGCGCCTTCGCCGCCGCGAAGCTCCGCGAGATCGACGGCGTCTGGGGCGGCGAGCTGGCCGGGCACTTCTACTTCCGCGACTTCTTCTACAGCGACAGCGGCCTCCTGGCCTCCCTGATCGTCCTCAACATCGTCGCGGACCTCAAGAAGGAAGGCAAGACGCTCAGCCAGGCCATCGCGGAGATCGTCCGCTACAAGAACTCCGGCGAGATCAACTACCGCGTCGAGGACAAGAAGGGCGCGATGGACGCCGTCAAGGACCATTTCCTGGCCCGGGAGCAGGCGACCGCCTTCATGGACTTCGACGGCTACCGCATCGAATTCCCCGACTGGTGGCTGAACATCCGTCCCTCCAACACCGAACCCTACCTGCGCTTCCTGTGCGAAGCGACATCCGACGAACTGCTGAAGCAAAAGATTGCCGAGGTCGACGACCTGCTGAAGACACGCTTCGGCGCAACCCGCTAATCCAATGAATTTCAAGACGCTACTAACAACCTGCCTATTCCTTTCCGCCTGTTTCTCCCTCCGTGCGCAGGATGACCACGAAGCCGACTCCCTCCGCCACCAGTTCGGCCGGATGAGCGTCGGCTCCGCGCGCAGCACCGCCACGCCCTACGCCGACACGCTGGACACCGCGAATTCCGCGATCAAAGTGGTCCTGTACAGCAACGGCACCTACCGCTATGTCAAGGACCCCAAGGCCATTCAGGACGACAAGGTCTTCACCGAGCACTGGGACACCCGGAGCGTGAACCCCTACCACGACGAGAAGCCCCTTCCCGACCGCTTCTCCCTGTGGATCGTGGACACCCTGGACTCCTACTGCTGCCCGAACAAGACCCGCGTGTTCTCCAAGTTCGGCTACCGGCACGGCCGCCGGCACCAGGGCGTCGACCTTCCCTACCCCACCGGTACGCCGGTGTACGCCGCCTTTGACGGAAAAGTCCGCGTGTCCGACTATGTGGGCGGATACGGCAACCTGATCATCATCCGGCACGCGAACGGCCTGGAGACCTTCTACGGTCACCTGTCCCGCCGCGACAAGGAACCGGGCGACTGGGTGAACGCCGGCGACGTCATCGGCCTGGGCGGCTCCACCGGCCGTTCCAGCGGGCCGCACCTGCATTTCGAGACCCGTTACCAGGGCTACGCCTTCGACCCCACCTGGCTCATCGACTTCGAGACCGGCACCCTGCGGCACCGCCTGCTGACCTTCCGCAGCTGGTATTTCAACCCGAACAGCCGGTATGTCCAGTCCGTCGACGACGAGGACGAAATCTACCGTACCGACGAGGAGGAGCGCCTCCTGGCTGAAGAGCAGGCCAAGAAAGAGGCCGCAGCCCGCGCCGCCGCCGAGGCGAAGGCCGTCAGATACTACACGGTACGCTCGGGCGACACCCTCGGAAAGATCGCCCAGAAAAACCACACCACAGTCCGGGCCCTGTGCCGCCTGAACGGCATCAAGGAAACCACCGTCCTCCGAATCGGACGGAGGCTACGGGTGAGATAGAAAGAAAGCGCGATAAACAGGAAGAAGGCCCGCCGGACGGCGAGCCTTCTTCCGTTTACGAATATCCGTTTAGAAACTGAACTTGACCATCTGCTCGAGACGATGGTTCAGGACCCAGTGGCCGGTTTCGTAGAGGCCGCCGCGGTTGCGGTCGCCCTCACCGAACCAGGCGCCGGTGCAGTTGTACTCCAGCGAGAAAGTGAGCTTGCCCAGGTTGTAGGCCAGGGTGGGCGTGGCGCGGAAGGCACGCTGGATCTTGCTGTCCGCGGACGTGTTGAGCCACAGGGTGTTCAGCCGGTCGTTGGCCAGGTAGGCGAAGACCGACTTGGTGGTGCCCAGCTGCTGCATATACCCCAGCATGCACAGGAACTGGAACTTGCGGCCCGCCTGGACGGAGACGAACGAGGCCCAGTCCTGCATCGGCGTGTACTCCAGGGAGTGACGGTTCCAGTTGTAGGTACCGGCATACCCCGAGAGCAGGTTCATATGCTCTCCGGACTGCGCCAGGATGCTCTTGGCCTTGAATTGGAAACTGCCCTTGGTGAACTGCAGGTACACGAACGGGGAGATCGCGTAAAGGCGTTCCTTCAGCACCGACGTGTGGTCGTAATCGAAAGTAAGCTCCCGCGTGGCCTCGTCCACGACCGTGATGGCCGGGGCCTCCCAGCGCGGCAGGCTGGAGAAAAGGTTGGCGCCCGCCTTGCCCAGAAAACCGCCGCTCTTGAACGACACGCCCAGGTACACCTCCGGAATCAGGCCGTATTTGTTGAAATCGGCGCTCTTGGTCGTACCATAGGTGAGCTTGGGCTCATACCGTCCGGTCGAGGGGTTCCAGACCGGGCTGGTCGTATTGACCGGCCCCACCGGCAGGTACTGCATCGGATACAGGATGCCGCCGGTCCAAGTGAACTTACCCACGGTCCAGTGGAACATCACCTGCGGGCTGCGGTTGAACGGATTGAAGGGGGCGCCGGTCTCCAGGTTGGTGACGTGGGGCATATCGGCCGCCATCGGATGCCAGGTCTGGCCGACGTGGACGAGCAGGTCGCCGAGGACCAGGTTGTCCCACAGCAGGCTCGCATAGGCGTGCCGCAGCCGCAGCGTGGCCAGGGAACCGTTCATCGAGTAGAAGTCCGCCTCGACGTTGCCGGAGACCTTGAGCTCGCCGATCCGATAGCCGCCGATGTCGAGCCCCAGCCGAGTGGTCAGGGCCAGCATCCGGAAGGACGGGACCGCGTTCTGGTCCACCCCGTCCACCATCTTGCGATCCTTGGGCATATAGAAATACAGGTCCTGGGTTCCCGCGCTCACTTCGTGGGTGTCGAACACCATATAGTTGCGGATGAAGCCATAGACCTTCACCTTGGCCGGGGTCTCTTCCTGGGCGGAGCACACGACGCCCGGACCCAGTATGGAAAGGGCTGCGAACAGCGATAGGAGGATCTGTTTCATAAGATGGTTCCGGGTGAAGCGCGCTTCTGAAGGGCCGTTAGAAACGGATATAGGACATGAACCAAAGCTCGTTGTACTGCGGCTTCGGGAGGAGTTTGTTGTTGTGGTGGCGGTACTCCAGCTGGAAGTTCAGGTTCTTGTGAAGACGGAAGTTCAGGCAGCCGGAATACATATCGTGACTGGTTTCGGCATTGCCGCCGGCGCGGAACTCGTCCCACTTGGCGTAGACCTTCAGCCAGTCCGTGACGGGGACGCCCACCGTGACATACAGGGCATCGGCCGCGCCGCTCTGCTCCTTCTCCCCGGCGAGGGCCGTCGCATACTCGGCGCGGACCGTCCAGTTGTCGTAGTCGTACTTGAGGCCGGCGCTGACGCGCTCGCGCTTGAGGGTCTCGCCCTTGCCGTTCACCCAGTCGCCCTTCCAGCCGAAAGCGCCGAGATAGAGGCCCTTGACGGGCTGGATCTGCAGGGTGCCGATGATGTCCTTCGACTGGTTGGCATCGGCCAGATTGATGCCCTGGCCGTTGTACACGCCCAGCTGATAGTGGAGGAGCCGGTACTGGTCGTCCGCCATCGGGATCAGGTCG
>CAMNGM010000078.1 GCA_946538425.1 uncultured Bacteroidales bacterium
GCGACCTACCGGCTCCGGCAGGACGGCAGCATCGCCCCGCTGGACTCCCTGCTCCTTTCCGGAACCGGCGGCCCCGACCTGTCCCGCCAGGCGACGCCCCACGTGCACTGCGCCGTCTTTTCGCCCGATGGCAAGCATCTGTTTTTCAGTGAATTCAGCGCCGACGAGATCGGCCGGATGGATGTCTATGCCGGGGGCGTGCGGAACTACTGCCGCGCCGCCGCCCTGCATTCCGACTACGGCCCGCGGCATCTGCTGTTCGACGGCTCCGGCAAGCATCTGTACGTGATCGGCGAGCTTTCCGGCGACATCACCGTCTTCGATTATGCCGATGGTTCCCTGACCGAGAAACAGGTCGTCAAGGCGGACCGGATGGACGCCCGCGGCGCCGCGGACATCCATTTCTCGCCGGACGGCAAGTTCCTGTATGCCTCCCTCCGTCTCCGCGGCGACGGCATCGTCGTCTTCGAGGTCGGCCCCGGCGGCTTGCTGAATTATGTCGGCTACACGGCCACCGGGCCCCACCCGCGCAACTTCAACATCACCCCGAACGGGCGTTTCGTCCTGGTCTGCTGCCGGGACAACGATTCCGTGGAAATCTATGAACGGGATTCGTCGACCGGCCTGTTGACTTTCACCGGCCGCCGGCTTTCCCTTTCCAGGCCCGTCTACATCGGCTGGTAGCCAACGATTGGAATTCTATGCGCTGCGAAGAACGATTCTACGAAACCTACGGCCGGGACTACGACGGCATCGCCTTCTGTCCCTACCGCATCTGCCCCATCGGGGCCCATTCGGACCACAACCTCGGGAAAATCACCGGCCTCGCGATCGACAAGGGCATCCATATTGTCTATGCCGCCAAGCAGAACGGCGTGGTGGAGATGTCCTCCATCCAGTTCCCCAAGCGGGCGCAATGGCACATCGAGAACGTCCCGTCCCGGAAGGAGGGCGACTGGGCCGACTATCTCCGGGGCGCCACCCTCTCGCTGGAGCGCGAGCACCGGCTGAAGGTCGGTGTCTGCGGGGTCATCGAAGGCACCCTGCCCATCGGCGGGCTCTCTTCTTCCGCCGCCGTGACCCTCGCTTTCCTCACGGCCCTTTGCCGCGTGAACGACATCCGGCTCAGCGAGCAGGAGCTCATCGACCTGGCCTATGATGCCGAGCTGAACTATGTGGGCGTGTCCGTGGGCAAGCTCGACCAGAGCTGCGAGGTGCTCAGCCAGGCGCGCCACCTGCTGTACCTGGATACGAAAGACGGTCAGTATGAGCTGATTCCGGAGCATCCGGAGATGAAGCCGTACAAGATCGCGATCTTCTTCTCGGGCCTGGAGCACAACCTCGCCGGTTCCAAGTACAATATGCGGGTCGACGAGCTCCGCAGCGGCGTCTACGCCCTTCAGGCCTTTGCCGGGATGGAATACGGCAAGTTCAAGGATGCAATGGCCCGGAACGTTCCCCGGGATGTGTACGAGACCTACAAAGACCGGCTGCCGGAGCCTTGGCGCAGGCGCTGCGAGCATTGGTACACCGAGTTCGAGCGTGTGGAGCAAGGGGCGGAAGCCTGGCGGCGCGGCGACATCGACACCTACGGCCGTCTCTCCTTCGAATCCGGCTGGAGCAGCATCCACAACTGGGAATCCGGCGCCCCGGAGCAGATCCGCCTGTACGAGATTATGCGGCGCACGGACGGCATCTACGGCGGCCGCTTCTCCGGCGCGGGCTTCAAGGGCTGCTGCATGGCCCTCATCGACCCGGCCTATGCCGAAGACATCGCCGAAAAGGTGAGCGCGGCCTACCTGAAGGATTTCCCGCGCCTGGCCGACAAATACGGCGTCTATATCTGTGACAGCGCTAACGGACTGAACTTATGAAATGCCTGATCCTCGCCGCCGGCTACGCCACGCGGCTCTATCCTCTGACCGAGAATTTCCCGAAGCCCCTGCTGAAAGTGGGGGAGAAGACCATCCTGGACTGGCTCGTCGACGACATCGACACCGCCGGCCTGGTCGATGAATATGTCGTCATCTCCAACCACAAGTTCGCCCCGATCTTCGAAGACTGGGCGAAGGAGATTCCCGGTCAAGCCGGGAATGACGTCGGTCGTCATACCCGACCTGATCGGGCATCTATTACCGTCCTGGACGACGGCACGTCCTCGAACGAGACCCGCCTCGGCGCCGTGCGCGACATCCAGTTTGCCATCGACACGCTGGGACTGGACGACGACCTTCTGGTCATCGCGGGCGACAACGTGCTGGATTTCAGTCTGGTGCGTTTCCTGGAATATGCCCGGGAGAAGGGAACCTCCTGCATCATGCGGTACTATGAGCCGTCGGAGGAGAAGCTCCACAAGACCGGTGTCGCCACCGTCGATGGGAACGACCTGATCCTGGAGATGGAGGAGAAGCCGGCCTGCCCCAAGAGCCACTGGTGCTGCCCGCCGTTCTATTTCTACCGCCGGAGCGACGTGCCGCTCGTGAAAGTGGGCATCGACAGCGGCTGCGGGGTGGACGCCCCCGGCAGCTTCATCGCCTGGCTCTCCGCGCAGACCCCGGTCCACGCCTGGGAGATGCCCGGGAGGCGCTATGATATCGGCAATCTCGCCTCCTACGAGGAGGTCCAGCGGACGTATCACGGCATTTTATAGGCTCGCGCGTGCGCAAACGCGAGTTTTTTCTTACCTTTGCGCCCTAAACCAGAAAAGGTTATATGAAACATACTGCGATTGAAGATACCCGGATCTGCGTGATCGGCCTCGGCTATGTCGGCCTGCCGCTTGCGCGCCTGTTTTCCACGAAATATCCCACCATCGGCTTCGATATGAACCGCCGGCGCGTGGAAGCGCTGATGGCGGGCCACGACGCCACCCTCGAAGTCTCCGACGAACTCCTGCAGGAAGCCATCGACAAGCACGGTTTCCGCTGCACGGCGGATCTGGAGGAGGTACGCGACTGCAATTTCTATGTGGTGGCCGTCCCGACGCCGGTGGACGAGAACAACCGTCCGGACCTGAAGCCCCTGTGGGGCGCATCCAAGACGGTGGGTGAGGTGATTTCCCGGGGCGATGTGGTCGTCTACGAGAGCACCGTCTATCCCGGTGTCACCGAGGAAGAGTGCCTGCCGGTGGTGGAACAGGTTTCCGGTCTCAAGTTCAATGTCGATTTCTTCGCGGGCTATTCCCCGGAGCGCATCAATCCGGGCGACAAGCAGCACACCGTGGAGAAGATCCGGAAAGTGACCTCCGGCTCCACGCCGGAAATCGCCGATTATGTGGACGCGGTCTATAACTCCGTCCTCGTGAACGGCACGCACAAGGCTCCGTCCATCCGGGTGGCCGAAGCCTCCAAGATCATCGAGAACTCCCAGCGCGACGTGAACATCGCCTTTATGAACGAGCTGGCGAAGATTTTCAACGCGATGGGCATCGACACGCACGACGTGATCGAGGCGGCCTCCACCAAGTGGAACTTCATCAAGCTCAGTCCGGGCCTGGTGGGCGGCCACTGCATCTCCGTGGACCCTTACTACCTGATCCAGAAAGCGCAGGTGTACGGCGTGCTGCCGCGCGTGATGAGCAATGCGCGCCGCCTGAACGACGGGATGGGCGCCTATGTGGCGAACCAGACCATCAAGTGCATGAACAAGAAGGGCGTGGTGGTGAAGGACGCCAGGATCCTCATCCTGGGCATCACTTTCAAGGAGAACTGCCCGGACATCCGCAACACCAAGGTCGTGGACATCTACCACACGCTGGAGGAATACACGCGCCGGATCACGGTCTATGACCCTTGGGCCGACCAGGCGCACGTGATGAACGAATACGGCATCGACGTGACGAACGAACTCCCGCAGGAGCAGTTCGACGCCGTCATCCTGGCCGTCGCGCACCGGGAATTCGAAAGCCTCGACGTGAAGGCCCTCGTGAAGGAAAAAGGCGTCGTCTATGACGTCAAGGGCTTCCTGGACCGGAACATCGTCGACGGGAGACTGTAACCTGCTGGACAACTTGCTATGAGAATCGCTGTCGCCGGAACCGGCTATGTGGGCCTGTCCATTGCCACGCTGCTCGCGCAGAGGCACACGGTCGTGGCCGTGGACATCATCCCCGAGAAGGTGGAGAAGATCAACCGTCGGGAGAGCCCCATCGCGGACGAATATCTGGAGAGATACCTGACGGAGAAACCCCTCGATCTCACCGCCACGCTGGACGGGCGGGCCGCATACCGCGATGCGGATTTCGTCGTGATCGCCGCCCCCACCAACTACGACCCCAAGAAGAATTTCTTCGACACGTCCCACGTGGAGGAGGTCATCGAACTCGTCCTGGAGGTCAATCCCGACGCCGTGATGGTGATCAAGTCCACGGTTCCCGTGGGCTACACCAAGGCCGTCCGGGAGAAATTCTCGTACCGCGAACGCCTTGCGGACGGCACTTTCCGCGTCGTCACCCCGAAAATCCTCTTCGCCCCGGAATTCCTCCGCGAATCCAAGGCGCTGTATGACAATCTGTATCCCTCCCGGATCATCGTCGGGTACGACGAGATGCCCGATCAGGTCGGGCATGACGGTCGTGCGTCATTGCCGGCTGCGACCGGCAATCTTGCCGATGCCGCGCATACCTTTGCGGAACTTATCAAAGACGGCGCCCTCAAGGAGGACGTGCCGATCCTGTATATGGGCAGCACCGAGGCGGAGGCGGTGAAGCTTTTTGCCAATACCTACCTGGCGCTCCGGGTGTCCTATTTCAACGAGCTGGATACCTATGCGGAAATGAAAGGCCTTGACACCCAGGCGATTATCAATGGCGTATGCCTGGATCCCCGCATCGGCGCACACTACAACAACCCGAGCTTCGGCTATGGCGGCTACTGCCTGCCGAAGGATACGAAGCAGCTCCTGGCGAACTTCAACGACGTTCCCGAGAACCTCATCAAGGCCATCGTGGACTCCAACCGCACCCGCAAGGACTACATCGCGGACCGCGTGCTGGAGAAGGCCGGTTACTACACCGCCTCCAGCGCTTTCGATTCCGCCAAGGAGAAGGAAGTCGTCGTGGGCGTGTACCGGCTCACGATGAAGACCGGCTCCGACAATTTCCGCCAGTCCGCCATCCAGGGCATTATGAAGCGCATCAAGGCGAAAGGCGCCCAGGTCATCGTCTACGAACCCACGCTCCAGGACGGCATCACCTTCTTCGGATCCCGCGTCGTGAACGACCTTCCCGCCTTCAAGGCCCAGGCCCACGCCATCATCGCCAACCGCTACGACGCCGCCCTCGACGACGTCGCCGACAAGGTCTACACGCGCGACATCTTCAAGCGGGACTAGCTCCGAAACGCTTCTTCCAGACTATGCCTGCCATCCTTACCGACCGCCTGCACCGCCTGGCTTATGCGACTGACGCATCGGCCTACCGCGAGATGCCGGAAGGGGTGGCATATCCCGAAACCGTCGGGGACGTCCAGGAACTCGTCGCCGAAGCGCGGCGGCGGGGAACCTGCCTGATTCCCCGCGCCGCCGGCACTTCGCTTGCCGGCCAAGTGGTGGGGAAGGGCATTGTCGTGGACATTCGGGGCTGGAACAAGATTCTGGAAATCAATGCGGAAGAGCGTTGGGCCCGGGTACAGCCCGGCGTCGTCCGCGATGAGCTCAATCTGGCCCTGAAGCCCTATGGCCTGCTCTTTTCGCCGGAAACGTCCACCAGCAACCGGTGCTGCATCGGCGGTATGTTCGGAAACAACTCCTGCGGGACGCATTCGCTGGTGTATGGAGCCACGCGGGACCATGTCCTCGCTTGCAAAGGCATGCTGTCCGACGGCTCGGATTTCGATACGGTGTGTGTGAAGGATCCCGGCTACCGGGCGGCCCGTCCGCGACTGGACGCTATCCTCGCTCAGCTTGAGGCGTGGCGCGACGATCCTCGGACCCGTCGGCTGATCGAGGAGAATTATCCCGACAAGAGCCTCAGGCGCCGCAGCTGCGGCTATGCCATCGACGAGGCCCTGCCCGAAACCGACCTGTGCAAACTCCTTGCGGGAAGCGAGGGAACCTTGGCATTCATCACCGAAATCACCGTTTCCCTGGACCCGCTTCCACCGGCGGAGAAAATGGTCGTCTGTGCCCATTGCGGCACGTTGGAGGGCAGTTTCGAGGCCAATCTCGTCGCCCTGCAGCACCATCCCGCCGCGGTCGAACTGATGGACGGGAAGATCCTGGAACTGAGTTTCCAGAACATCGAACTGAAAAGGAACACCACCTTCGTGGAGGGACTGCCGGCGGCGCTGCTGATCGCCGAGTTCTGGGGGGATACCCGCGAAGAGATCGATGCGAAGGCCGCGGCTTTCGAGCGGGATGCCGAGGCTTCCGGTCTGGTGTATGCCTGCACCCGCGTATACGGGGCCGATGTCGCCAAGGTCTGGGACTTGCGGAAGGCCGGCCTGGGTGTGCTCAGCGGCATGAAAGGGGACGCCAAGCCCATCGGCGTGGTCGAAGACACCGCCGTGGCTCCGGAGCGTCTGCCCGCCTATATGCGGGACTTCCGCACGATGCTGGAACGTCTGCACACTTCTTGCGTTTTCTATGGCCATATCAGTACGGGGGAACTGCATCTCCGGCCGATCCTGAACATCAAGACGGGGGAGGGGCGGAGGCTGTTCCGTGCGATCGCCGGTGAAACGGCGGCCCTGGTGCGCAAGCACAAAGGGAGCCTGAGCGGCGAGCATGGCGACGGCCGCCTCCGCGGCGAGTTCATCCCGCTGATGTACGGACCCAAGGTCTATGCCCTTCTGCGGGAAGTCAAGCGCTGCTGGGATCCCGAGGGCGTTTTCAACCGGAACAAGATCGTGGACACGCCGCCGATGGACGAAGGACTCCGGTTCGAGGTGGACCAGCGCTATGTCATCGAGGATGCGAAGACCGTGTACAACTGGCGGGCCGCGTTTGATGAGTGCCAGGTGGAGGGTGCCAGCGGCGTTCGTTCGCAGGCCCACGCGCTGATGTGTTCCATCGAACAGTGCAACGGGGCGGGCGCCTGCCTGAAATCCAACCGGATCGGCGGGACGATGTGCCCCGCTTTCAAGGAATCCGGCGATGAACTGCGCTCCACCCGCGCCCGCGCGAACATCCTTCGCGAAGCGCTGACGCGCGGCGACGGATTCACCGATCCCGCTGTCACAGAAGTACTTGACTCCTGCCTGGCCTGCAAGGGCTGTCTCTCCGAATGCCCGTCCAATGTGGACATGACCCGTCTGCGGAGCGAAATCCTGCAGCAGAAATACGACCGGCAGGGAACGCCGCTGCGGACGTGGATGGTGGCGCGGATGGCTTCTTTCGAGGCGCTGGGCGCCGCCGTACGTCCGCTTTACAATTTCTTCGCGACGTGGAAACCCTCCGCGGCGCTTGTCAAACGGATCGTCCGTTTCTCCGCCGACCGGCAGATTCCCACGCTCTCCCGCTACAGCATGCGGAAACT
>CAMNGM010000079.1 GCA_946538425.1 uncultured Bacteroidales bacterium
TCCAGCAGGGGATGGACTCCCTGATGAAGGGGCGCACGACCTTCGTGATCGCCCACCGCCTGTCCACGGTCCAGAACGCCGACTACATCGCCGTGATGGACCACGGCCGCATCATCGAGCGCGGCAAGCACTTCGAGCTCCTGGAGCTCAGGGGCAAGTATTATGAACTCTATACCGGAAATCAAATTACCTGATATGGCTTACAGGAATCTTACCCGGAAGGAAATCGAAAGGTTGCAGGCCGCCGGCTGCGAGGCGGAAGACTGGGGGAACGTGCTGACGTCGGCCCCCGAGGTGGACCACATCCGCCGGGTGCGCTTCTCCGGCACGGTGCGTTTCGGACGCTTCGACCGGGAGTTCGAACTGCCCGGCGGGCTGAAAAAGCACGCCGGCCTGTCCGACGCGACGCTCCATAACGTGACGGTCGGCGACGACTGTCTCATCGAGAACATCTCCAACTACATCGCGAACTACGAGATCGGCCACGACACCATCCTGGAGAACGTGGACCTGGTCCTGACGGACGGCCCCTGCCGTTTCGGGAACGGCGTGGCGGTGTCCGTCCTCAACGAGACGGGCGGCCGGGAGGTGCTCATCTACGACCGCCTCACCGCCCAGATCGCCTACGTGATGGCGATGTACCGCCACCGGCCCGAACTCGTGAAGGCCCTGGACGAGATGGTGCTTTCGTATGCGAAGTCGCAGGAATCGACGGTCGGATACATCGGGAACAACGTGGTCATCCGCAATACCCGGTACCTGAACGGGGTGAAGGTCGGCGACTTCGCGGTCCTGAGCGGCGTGAACCGGCTCCGCAACGGCAGCGTGAACAGCAACGAGGCCGCCCCGGTGCGCATCAGCCACGGGGTCATCGCCGACGATTTCATCATCGAAAGCGGCTCCCATCTGACGGACAACACGACCTTCACGCGCTGCTTCATCGGCCAGGCGTGCCACTTCGGGCACAGCTACAGCGCGTCCGACTCCCTGTTCTTCTCCAACTGCCAGGGCGAGAACGGCGAGGCCTGCGCGATCTTCGCGGGTCCTTTCACCGTGACGCACCACAAGTCGACCCTCCTCATCGCCGGCCATTTCTCCTTCATGAATGCGGGCAGCGGCTCCAACCAGTCCAACCATATGTACAAGCTGGGGCCCATCCATCAGGGCATCCTGGAGCGCGGCGCGAAGACTTCGTCCGACTCCTACATCCTCTGGCCTTCCCGCGTGGGCGCGTTCTCGCTGGTGATGGGCCGGCACGTGAACCATTCCGACACCACCTGGCTCCCGTTCTCCTACCTCATCGAGCAGCAGAACACGACCTACCTCGTCCCCGGGGTGAATCTCCGGAGCGTGGGCACCATCCGCGACGCCCAGAAGTGGCCCAAGCGGGACGGCCGCAAGGATCCGGACCGCCTGGACTGCATCAACTACAACCTCCTGAGCCCGTACACCATCCAGAAGATGTTCAAGGGCATCCAGCTGCTGCGAAACCTGCAGCATTCCTCCGGCGAACTCTCCGACGACTATTCCTACCACAGCGCGAAGATCCGCAACGGCTCGCTCAAGCGGGGCATCGAACTGTACCGGACCGCCATCACCAAGTTCCTCGGCAACTCCATCATCAAAAAGCTGGAGGACCTGCCCGCCGGCGCCTCCGACGAGGTGATCCGGGAGACCCTGAAGCCGGAGCTTCCTGGCGGAAAGGGAAAATGGACGGACCTCAGCGGCCTCATCGCGCCGAAAGGGCTGGTTGAGGCGCTGCTGGACCGGATCGAGAAAGGGGAGGTCGGGGACCTGGAGACCGTCGACGGCGCATTCCGCCGGATGCACGCGGACTACTATCGGCTCGAATGGACCTGGGCCTATGACAAGTATGCCGATTTCTTCGGCTTCCCGCTGGAGACGGTCACGGCGGCGCAGGTGCGCGAGATCGTGGAGAAATGGAAGGCGGCGGTCATCGGCCTGGACGAGATGCTGTACGAGGATGCGCGGAAAGAGTTCAGCCTCGCCTCGATGACCGGCTTCGGCGCCGATGGCTCGCGGGAGGAGAAAGAGCTCGATTTCGAGCAGGTCCGAGGCGATTTCGAGTCCAATTCCTTCGTCCGGGCCGTCCTGGAGCATATCCGGGTGAAGCGGGCCCTCGGAGACGAACTCCTCGCGCGGCTTCGGGACTGATCAGAGAATGCCGAGCAGGTGGCTGCGGGAAAGCATGCAGTCGCCGATGGGCGCGGCCTGGTTCCGGAGCTTGGAGAACTTGATGGCGGTATCCTGGTTGGCGATGGTCTGCGCGTGGCGCTTCACCGCGCTGCGGACGGCCAGCAGGAGATAGTCTCCCGCCATCGCCACCTTGCCGCCGAGGACGACGAGCTGCGGGTTGAAGACGTTGATCAGGCCCGCCAGTCCGCGGCCGAGGTTGGCGCCGATCTTCTCGATCGACTCGATGGTGAGGATGTCTTCCTCCTGGACCGCCTTGAAGATGTCGTTCAGGTTCACCTTGCCCTGCTCCTTGAAGGTGCGGGAGAGGGAAGAGGCGCGGCCCGCCTGGAGCTGCTCGCTGATCATCCGCACGAGGGCCGAGCCGGAGGCGCCGGTCTCCAGGCAGCCGACCTTGCCGCAGCGGCAGATCTGGTCGTTGTCCAGGAGCGGGAAATGGCCGAACTCGCCCGAGTAGCCGGAGGTCCCGTAGTACAGGCGGCCGTCCAGGATGATGCCCATTCCCAGGCCCCAGCTCACGTTGACGAACAGGACGTTCTTTTCTTTCTTGACCACGCCGGACAGGTATTCGCCGTAGGTCATCGCCCGGGAGTCGTTCTCGATGACCACGGGGATGTCCAGGTCCTCGGAGAGGATCTTGTTGATGGGACGGTCCGGGTCGAAGGAGTACAGGTTGCTGTAGCCGGTCTTGGGATTGACGCGGCCGGCGACGCTGATGCCCATTCCGAGGACGCGGTTCCAGTCCAGGTCGTGTTGCACGAAGAAGTCGCGGATGCTCTTGGAAATGGTATGGAGGCAGGCTTCGTCGATTTCCAGGATGAAGGGGATGTTGTCCTCGAAGCAGACGAGGCCGCCCTTGAAGTCGGTGACGGCGATGCTGGCGTGGGTGTGCCGGATGTCCAGTCCGATGAAGTAGCCGGCTTCCGGATTCAGTCCGTAGATGCTGGGCCGCCGGCCGCCGGAGGTTCCTGACTTGCCGAGTTCGATCATGAAGCCTTCGTCCATCAGCTCGCCGATGAGCTTCGTGACGGTCGGGACGCTGGTGTTGATCTGCTCGCTGAGGGCGGCTATGCTGTATTCCCCGCTCTGGATGCAGAGGCGCAGGATGGTCTTCTTCAAGAGGGAATTCTTGTTGTCTTTTTTGTCCAGGAAAGTAGTTCTCATCGTCTTTCTTGCTATGGGCGCAAAAATAGCAAAAATTTTTTGAAATAAAAATAGGGTTTTGAAAATTCCTTAAATTATTTTGCGGAATGATGTCCCCCTTGGCAAGTTATGGGAAAAAACCGTATATTTGTAAGTTAGAAACAAGTACGCTATGTTCGGAAGGCTCAGAAAATGGAGGAATTCGTTCCGGCCCTCGCTGAAAGGCAAGATGGTGCTGGCCTTGAGCGCCATCGCCGTCGTGCTCGTCGTGTCCGGTATCATCTCCATCCTGGAATATCGGAGAATGTCCAACTACGTGTCCGATATGATCGCCGAGGACATCCACAGCATCAACGTGGCGCAGAAACTGGCGGCGGTCACCGACAATTACAACCTGCAGATCCTCGCCGTCATCGGCGACGACTCGCTGAATTCGCTGCCCGACTTCGACCAGCAGGGATTCGTCTCCTACTGCGACTCGCTGCGCTCGTCCTTCTCCGGCGAGAACGTCCTTCCGCTCACCGATTCCGTCCTGTATTCCTACTCGGCGTATATGCTCACCTCCCTGGAGCTGGAGCAGGTCGTCCACAGCGATTTCATCGACTCCCGCACCTGGTATTTCGAGCGGCTGCAGCCTTCCTTCAACCGCCTCAGCGGCGACATCGACCGCCTGAGCCAGGCGATGTACAACGACCTCCAGGCCAATTCCGAGGAATTCGATCAGGGCTTCCACCGGAGCATCATCCCGGTGGTCGTCGCGGTGTCCGTGGGCGTCCTCCTGGTGATCCTGCTGATGTTCTTCATCATCAGCTACTATGTGAATCCGCTGAACAGGATGCTCAAGGGACTGGATGAGTACCAGGCCGCCGGCCGCCGTTACAACTGTACCTTCGAGGGAGACGACGAACTGTCCCAGCTCAACGAAGGAATCTCCGAACTCACCGAAGAGAACCGGCAGTACCGCCGCCGGATCAAGCTGTTGAAGGAATCCCGGCCGGAGGAAACCGAATGAACCTGAGAGTCATATCGAGGAACACGGGCACGGCGCTGCTGGTCAGTTCGCTGTTTATGCTGTTTTCCGTAGGCATTTCGGTCTACGACGGCGGCGACAGCGCCCTGGCTCCGCTCCTGATCAGCTTTGCGCTGACTTTCACCGTGGGCATCTTCCCTTTCATTTTCGTGCGGAAGACGGAGAACATCACGCTCCGGGACGGGTATATGATCATTTTCCTGTCCTGGTTCCTGTCCTTCCTGTTCGGGATGCTGCCCTATGTGCTCTGGGGCGGCCCGTTCACCATCGCCAACGCCTGGTTCGAGAGCGTTTCCGGCTTCACCACCACCGGCGCCACCATCCTGGAGGATGTGGAAGCGCTGCCGCGGAGCCTGCTTTTCTGGCGGTCATCCACGCACTTCATCGGCGGCCTCGGTGTCGTGGTGTTCCTGCTGCTGATCATCCCGAACTCCTCGCCGGTGCGCCTGCGTCTGACCAATATGGAGCTTTCTTCGCTCTCGCGAGAAGATTACCGCTCCCAGGCCAACAAGACCGTTTTCATCTTCGCCCGGGTGTACCTTGCCATCTTCGCCCTGGCTTTCGTCAGTTTCTGGGCGGCCGGAATGACTCCGTTCGACGCCGTCAACCACGCCTTCAGCGTGAGCGCGACGGGCGGATTCTCCACCCATAGCCTGTCCATCGGCTACTTCCATTCCCCGCTCATCTCCATCCTCACGATCGTCTTCATGGTCCTGGCGTCGCTGCATTTCGGCCTGCTGTACGTCTCGTTCGTGAGCCGCTCGCTACGTCCGCTCAACAATCCGGTCCTGAAGTTCTTCCTCTTCAGCCTCCTGGGCGGTTCCGTCCTGGCGGCCCTCTCGCTCAAGCTGCAGGGGGTGGACGCCACCTGGGGCGAGGCGTTCCTGGACGCGACGTTCCACGTCGTCAGCTACACCTCCACCTCCGGCCTGGCCATCAGCGACAATGCCAACTGGCCGATGCTGCCGTGCTTCATCCTGATGATCGGCGGCCTCGTGTGCGGCTGCGCCGGCTCGACGACCTGCGGTCTCAAGGCCGACCGGGTGGTGGTCCTGTTCAAGGCCATCCGGATGCAGATCGTCAAGACCCTGTATCCTTCCTCGATCTTCGAGGTCCGCTTCGGCAAGCGGATGCTCCGGGACGAGGACGTGTACCAGCAGATCCTCTATATCGCCCTTTTCCTGCTGCTGATCGCCCTGTCGTCCGTCCTTTGCGTGGTCATCGGCGATCCCAACCAGCACGCTCTCCTGGGCTCCATCGCCTCGCTGACGAACGTGGGACCTTCCCTGGGCTCCATCGGCTCGTTCGGCAATTACAACGCCGAGCCGGACGCCCTCAAGTTCATCTTCTCGTTCGACATGTTCCTGGGGCGCGTGGAGATCTATCCGATCCTCGCGGTCTTCGCGAGCATTTTCCACAAGGGCTAGCCTATGGACCGGGCGGGATTCCTGTACCACGAATTCCTGCGCCGGCTCCCGTATGAGCCGACGTCGTGCCAGGATGCCCTGCTGCGCGACATCGGGGCGTTCCTGACTTCGGACGAGGGCGACATCCTGGTCGTGAACGGCTACGCGGGCACCGGCAAGACGACGGTCCTGGCGGCGGTGGTGTCGACCTTCACGGACCTGAAAACCCCGGTCGTCCTGATGGCGCCGACCGGACGGTCGGCCAAGGTGCTTTCCGGCTATACCGGGCGTCCGGCCTCGACGGTCCATAAGCAGATCTATCGGCAGAAATCCCACGGGGACGATGGTTTCGGCCAGTTTTCCCTGGCGCCGAACAAGGCGAAGAACACGCTCTTCATCGTGGACGAGGTGTCGCTCATCGGCATTGACGCGGGGGAGCGGCAGAGTACCGCGGCCTTCGGCTCGGGCAATCTCCTGGAGGACCTCATCCTGTATATGCGCAGCGGGGTCGATTGCCGGATGATCCTGGTCGGGGATTCGGCGCAGCTGCCTCCCGTGGGCCTGGACCGTTCTCCGGCGCTGTCGCAGGAGTATATGTCCGGTGTCGGGGGCGTCCGCTTCTCGGAACTCCGGACGGTGGTCCGCCAGCAGGCGGATTCGGGCATCCTCGAGAACGCGACGCACCTGCGGGAACTGCTGGAAGAGGACTGCGAGATCCCGCTGGACGAGCTGGGGCTGACGGTCGAGGGTTTCGACGACGTGCAGCGCATCTCCGGCGGCGAGCTCATCGAGACATTGACCGACGCGTATGCGAAGTACGGCGAGGACGAGACCGTCGTCCTGTGCCGGTCCAACAAGCGGGCGAACCGTTACAACGCCGGCATCCGCGCCCAGGTCCAGTTCCGCGAGGAGCGCCTCGTGCGGGACGACAAGCTGATGATCGTCCGCAACTGCTACCATTTCGCCGAAGAGCTCGAGGGAACGGACTACATCGCCAACGGCGACATCTGCAAACTCGTCCGCATCGGCCGTTACGAGGACCGTTACGGCCTGCATTTCGCGGAAGCGCGTCTGCGTTTCCCCGACTATCAGGACCAGGAAATCGTCGCCAAGGTCGTCCTGGATACCCTGGAGGCCGAATCCGCCGGCCTGACCTATGAGCAGGCGAACGCCCTGTACCAGGGGGTCAGCGAGGACTATGCGCATCTGCCCACCAAGAAGAAACGCTATGACGCCGTGCGGGAGGACCCTTTCTTCAACGCCCTGCAGCTCAAATACGCCAACGCCATCACCGGCCACAAGTCGCAGGGCGGCCAGTGGCGCTGCGTCTTCATCGACAATCCCTTCTGGCAGGATTTCCTCACCCCGGACGACCTGAAATGGCTGTACACGGCCCTTACCCGCGCCGTTGAAAAAGTGTATCTCGTGAATTTCAA
>CAMNGM010000080.1 GCA_946538425.1 uncultured Bacteroidales bacterium
TTCAAAGCGGAAAGCTTGGACTGCAGGTCCTCCGCGGCCGACAGGTAGCGTTCGTTCTCCGCCTGCTTTTCGGCCAACAAGCGTTCCGTCTGGATCTTCCGGGCCCAGAAATAGAGCACGAGGGTCGCGAGGACGCCGGCAACCAGGAGCGCGAGCATCCCGAGCCGGCTGCGCGAGCGCTCGATGTCGCGCGCGACGGCGCCCGCCTTGCGGAACGAGACCATCCCGCTGCCGTATCGGCCCACCGCCGTCTGGATCGTGCCCATCAGTTCCCAGGCCCGCATCCGCTCCAGGGCTGGACCGTTCGCCTCGAAATACAGGCAGGCGCGCTCCAGCGCGGCCTCGGTCGGATCGTCCAGGAAAAAATACGTGCGATAGAAAGCCTCGGCGAAGAGGAAATCGTACTCCGCCTTCTCCCGCTCGCCCGCGAGATTCACGCGGGAGACCCCGTCCAGGATGTACAGGGCGCTGTCCGGATGGTCCTCGATCACCCGTTCAGCCTGGCGCAAGGCCGGATCCCCCCTTCCGCAAGAAAGCGCGAAAAGCAGCAAGGACAGGTATGCAAGACGGAACTTCATCGGGAAAGAGACCCTGCAAAAACCGCACCTCCTACTTTTTCACCACTTCATACTGGTCCACGCCCAGGAGGCGAAGGTCGGCGAGGAGTTCCTCCGAGACGGCGACCTGGTACTTGTTGGACTTCAACTGGATGCGGTAGCGGGTGTCCGGGTCGAAGAAGAAGACCTCGAGCGGCGTACCTCCCTTGTGCTTCCGGATCACTTTCACCAAGCCCTCGCGGAAAGCGGGGGTGAGCATCGGCGTCTCGATGTTGATGCTGAAGGCCTTGATCCGGCTCTCGGCGACATTGCCCAGCAGGGTCACGCTCTGGAGCTTGAAGGTATAAGGGACGGTCTTTCCCTGCGCCCTTTCTTCCGGCCGCAGGAAGTAGCGTTCCTCGATGACGCCTTCCAGGAACAGGGCGTCGTGCGGAACCATATACTTGAAGAACTGCTCGTGTTCCCGGGTGAAAAGCGTGAGCTCGTAGCTGCCGGAATAGTCCTCCAGCATCGTCCGGGAATACGGGGCGCCCTTCTTCGTGAGGAGCTGCTTGTAGTCCGTCACCAGGCCGGCGACGCTCACCTTGGCGGATTTCTTGGCCAGCTCGCACTCGGAGACCAGGTTCGCCAGGTTCGCCAGCTCGCAGGTGGTGAAGTGCTCCATCTCGAACCGGTATTTGTCCAGCGGGTGCGACGACAGGTACATCCCCACGAGCTCCTTCTCCTTCTGCAGGAGGCCCAGGTAGTCTTCCTCGCCCGCCATTTCCGGCACGGCAGGCCGCTCGGGCTTCATTTCCTCGATGTCGCCGAACAGGGAGGCGGCCGCATCGACCGTGTCGTTCCGGTACAGTTCGCCGTACCGGACGATCTCGTCGATGAACGGCTGCCCGCTGCGGCCCGGCAGCTCGTACTGGCGGCGCTTGATGCCGAAGCCGTCCAGCGCGCCGGCGTACAGGAGCGTCTCGAACGCTTTGCGGTTGACCACGCCGCCCATCCGCTCCACAAAGTCGTAGATGTCCGTATACAGGCCGTTCTCGTCGCGGTCCTTGAGGATCAGGTCCACGATATTGGCCCCGAAACCTTTCATCCCGCCCAGGGAGAAGCGCACGTCGCCGTCCTTGTTCACGGTGTAGGTGGCGGAGCTCTCGTTCACGTCCGGACTCAGGATGCGGATGCCGTGGCCGCGGGCGTCGTCCATGATCTTCTTGATTTCCTCCATGCTCTTCGCATAGGTGAGGCAGGAGGCGAAGAATTCGGACGGATAGTGGGTCTTGAGCCAGCCCGTCTGGTAGCTCACCCAGGCGTAGCAGGTGGCGTGCGACTTGTTGAACGCGTACTGGGCGAACTTCTCCCAGTCCTTCCAGATCTTGTCCAGGACCTTCTCCGGATGGCCGTTCTTCATTCCGCCCTCCATAAACTTGCCCTTCAGGGAGTTCAGGATGTCGATCTGCTTCTTGCCCATCGCCTTGCGGAGCTTGTCCGCCTCGCCCTTGGTGAAACCGGCGAGCTTCTGGGACAGCAGCATCACCTGCTCCTGGTACACCGTGACCCCGTAGGTATCCTCCAGATACTCGGCCATTTCCGGGAGGTCGTACTCGATGGCCTGCTCGCCCTGCTTGCGGGCGACGAAGTCCGGGATGTAGTCCATCGGCCCCGGCCGATAGAGGGCGTTCATCGCGATGAGGTCCTCGAAACGGGTGGGACGGAGCTTCTGCAGCCACGTCTGCATCCCCTCGGATTCGAACTGGAACACGCTCACGGTGTCGCCGCGGCCGTAGAGTTCGTAGGTGGGCTTGTCGTCGATGGGGATGGCCTCGATGTCGATATCCTCGCCGAAGCGCTCCTTGATGAGGTCCAGGCAGTTGTGGATGATGGACAGGGTGATGAGCCCGAGGAAGTCCATCTTGAGCATCCCCACGTCCTCGATGTAGTGGCCGTCGTACTGCGACGTGCGGACGTACTCGCCCGTGTCCTTGTCCTTGGACAGGGTCATCGGCAGGAAGTTCGTCAGGTCGCCCCGGCCGATGATGGTGGCGCAGGCGTGCATACCCACCTGGCGGACGCAGCCTTCCAGGGCCTGGGCATACTTGAGCACCTCCTTGTTCAGCTCCGGCCCGTTCGCGAGTTCGTCGATGAACTCAGGCACCAGCCGGTAGCAGTTCTTGAGGGTGATCTTCACGTCCACGTCCTCCATGCCCCGCTGGAAGGTCTTCTTCACGAGGACCTTCTGGCCGTCCACCTCCTCCTCGACCTCCTTCTCCACGACCTTGAAGCCCGGTTTCAGCTCGTCCAGTTTCGGGTTGAACGGATATTCCTTCTCCTTCTTCTCGCTCAGGCGGTCCGGGACCATCTTCGCCAGGCGGTTGGACTCGTCGATGGACACGCGGCTGATGCGGGCGACGTCCTTGATGGCGCTCTTCGCGGCCATCGTGCCGAAGGTGATGACGCGGGACACGTGGTCTGCGCCGTATTTCTTCTCCACGTAGCTGTGGGCCTTCGTCAGGTCCTCGAAGTCCACGTCGATATCCGGCATCGAGATGCGGTCCGGATTGAGGAAACGCTCGAACAGGAGCTGGTACCGGATCGGGTCCAGATTCGTGATTTTCAGGCAGTAGGCGACGACCGAGCCCGCCGCGGAACCACGGCCCGGGCCCACCATCGACCCCATCGCACGGGAGGCGGCGATATAGTCCTGGACGATCAGGAAGTAGTCCGGGAAGCCCATCCGGGAGATGGTCTTGAGCTCGAAGTCGATGCGCTCGGCCTGCTCCGCGGTGAAGGTCTCGCCGTAGCGCTGGTGCGCGCCCAGGTAGGTCAGGTGGCACAGGTAGGCGACCGAGTGGCAGAAACCGTCGCCGCGGTAGTTGCCCTTCTTGTCGCACCGGCCCGCGTCGATGACCTCCTTGTACTTCTCCATCTGCGCGTCGATATCCTCCATAAAGGCCGGGTCGATCTCGTACACCGGGAGGATGGGGTCGCTGTCGATGGAATATTCCTCCACCTTGCCCAACACTTCCAGGGTGTTGATGATGGCCTCCGGATGGTCCGGGAACAGGGCCAGCATCTCGTCCTCGCTCTTGAGATACTCCTGCTGGGTGTAGCGCATCCGGTCGGGATCGTCGATGTACGAGTTGGTGGTCAGGCAGATGAGCCGGTCGTGGACGGGACCGTCCTCCTTCCGGACGAAGTGGACGTCGTTCGTCGCAATGACCTTCACCCCGTGCTTCTCCGCCATCTGGAAGATGACCTCGTTGTAGATCATCTGGTTGTCGTAGACTTCCCGCGACAGGCCCGGAACCTCCGTCTTGTGGAGCATCACTTCCAGGTAGTAGTCGTCGCCGAACACCCGCTTGTGCCAATCGATGACCTCGTCGACCTTCTTCATGTCGCCCGCGAGGATGGCGCGCGGCACCTCGCCCGCCATACAGGCAGAACTGCAGATCAGGCCCTCGTGGTACTGCTCCAGCACCTCGTGGCTGACGCGGGGGCGGTAGTACATACCCTCGATGTGCGCCGTGGACACGATCTTGACAAGGTTCTTGTAACCCTCATAGTTCTTCGCCAGGAGGATCAGGTGGTAATAGCCCTTCTCCTTGACCCGGTGGTCCCCCACCGACACGTACACCTCGCACCCGATGACCGGCTTCACCCCCGGGTGCTTCTTCGCGAACTTGAAGAACTCCTTCACCCCGTACATATTCCCGTGGTCCGTGATCGCGAGCCCGGGCATCCCGAGCTCCTCGGCCCGGTTGAACAGGTTCTCGATGGACGACTGCCCGTCAAGGATGGAATACTGGGTATGGACGTGAAGGTGTACGAAAGCCATGGCGCTACAATCTTGGATAACAAAGATAGCACTCTGCCGGGATTTCTCCGAAAAAAGTTATCAACATCCGGGAAGCGGAGAATCAAAAACATTTATTTGCATAGTGAAACAACACAAGTTTTCAACAACCGCTCGCTTACCAAGATCAAATGACCTATTTTAGCAAAAAGCCATTTGTATAATGTTAAACATTTTTATATCTTTGTGCGGCTGATGAAGCGATATAAAGAGAGTGAAGTCATCCGACTCCTGGAAGCGGACGGATGGTATCTGGTTGGACAAAGAGGAAGCCATCGGCAGTATAAACACCCGGAAAAAGCAGGACGGGTGACGCTTCCGGGAAAGATGTCGGACACGGTAAAACAATTCCTGCTGAACAGTATCTGGAAACAGGCTGGGTGGAAATAAGAAAATTTGGTTATGGGAAAAATCACTGTCCTCATCGATTATTCGGGCAATTTTGCCGCATCGCCCCTCGTTCCTCAAGTGGCGTGCGTCAGTACCGGGCGGACGCTGGATGAGGTGAAAAAGAACATGGACGAAGCGCTGTCCTTCCATTTGGAAGGGCTGCAGGAAGACGGATTGCCCATTCCGGAAGAATTGACCGAACCCCGGGAATACGAGTGGCACCTCAGTACGCGGGCATTGCTGCGTTACACGGAGGGTCTGGTTTCCCGAGCGGCCATTGCCAAAATGACGGGCATCAATCAACAACAATTGTCTCATTACGCCTCGGGCTATCGCAAGCCCAGGCCTTCCATGAGCGCTCGTATCCGTGACGGCGTAAGAAAAATCGCGCAGGCGCTGACGGCCGCGACGGAATGATGACTCAGAACAGTCCCTTCACCAGGAACCAGACCAGCGGGACCAGCAGGGCGGGGATGTAATTCAGCGTTTTGCAGTCCTTGATGTCCAGGATGGAGAGGCCGGAGGCGATGATGAGGACGCCGCCCACGATGGCGAGCTCGTTGACCAGCGTGCCCTGGAAGATGGGGCTGGAGGAGGCCAGGGTGGCGGCCAGCCAGATGGACCCCTGCCAGCAGAACAGGATGGGCGCCGCCAGGATCATGCCGATGCCGTAGGTGGTGGCGAATACGGTCGATGTCACCAGGTCCAGCGTCGAGTTCGTGTACAGGAAGGTATTGTCCCCCTGCAGGGCGCTCAGGACCGGGCCGACGATCGAGAAAGTGCCGATGCAGTAGAGCAGGCAGGCCGATATGAGGCCTTTTGCGAAGCTGTCGCCGCCCTTTTTTGCCAGCAGCCGCTTCACCCTTCCGTCCAAGTCCAGGGCCGTGCCGACGAGGCCGCCGATGGCGAGCGACAGGATGAACAACACCGGGAACTCGCTCTTGGGCATATTCGCCACAAAGGAGTTCGCGCCCAGGGCGAGGGATGCGAGGCCCATCGCGTTGAACAGCGTCTTGGTATACTTCTCCCCGAGGCCCTTCTTGAAGAGGGTCCCGACGAGGGTACCGACGACGATGCAGGCGGTATTGACGATGGTTCCGAGCATATTGCTTGCAAATATAGCAAGAAATCCTCACCAGCCATACATCACCGAATACCAGACGGCCACGAACTCTTCGAGCGTGAGGGGGCCGTCCGTTGTGAAGCGGATGTCGGAGCGATAGTTGGACGTTCCGACATAGACGGCGCCGTCGCGGACGGTGGCCAGGATGTCCGAGTTGTAGTTCGAGATGCCCTTGTAGACCTTGCCGTCCCGGACCGTCAGCAGAATATCTGAGTTGTAATTACTTGTCCCTTTGTACACTTTCCCGTCCCGGATGGTGCAGAGCACATCCGAGCGATAGTTGCCGCGGCCCTTGTACACCTCATTGCCCCGGACAGTGCAGAGGATGTCCGACAGATAGCTGGACCGGCCCTTGTACACCGCGCCATCCCGGACCGTACACAGGATGTCCGAGTTATACCGGCTGGTTCCTTTGTAAACCTTCACCTCCCGGCCGGAAAGGGATGCGAAAAAGAGCGCCATGCAGAGAATCCATTTCATCACGACGATTCGGGCTGCAAATATCCTGCTAATTGGCTATTTAGAAGAAAATTCCGTACTTTTGTGAGGATAACCAATTCGATCATACCATGAAACGGAACCTGGCCGCCCTCCTGATCCTGGGCCTCCTCCTCTGCCTCTCCTGCGGGGAGCGCGAAACGAAACTGTTCAACGGCAAGGACTTGACCGGCTGGACCTTTCACGTCCAGGCCGACAGCACCGCCACCGCCGAGGACGTCTTCGGCGTGAAGGACGGCGTCATCGCCATCGCCGGCCAGCCCTTCGGCTATATGATCACCGACCAGTCCTTCTCCGACTATAAGCTCCACCTCGAGTGGCGCTGGCCCGGCGAGCCGTCCAACTCCGGCATCTTCCTGCACGCCGAACCCATCGACGGTGTCTGGCCCCGCTGCGCCGAGGTCAACCTGATGGCCGGCCGCGCCGGTGACATGATCGCCTCCGGCGGTTCCGCCTTCGAGGAACTCAAGGAAGGCCGCTTCCTGCGCAGCACCGTGGACAGCGCCGAGAAGCCCGCCGGCGAGTGGAACACCGCCGAAATCGTCTGCAAGGGCAACTTCATCCAGGCCTACGTGAACGGTGTCCTGATGAACGAGGCCCATTTCGACCGCTCCGGAGGCCCCATCGCCCTCCAATCCGAAGGGGGCCCGCTCGAGATCCGCAACGTCTTCCTCTCCCCGCTGAAGGACTAAGCCCCCCCTCGGCCTCCCGGCCACAACGCACAAACCTCGCCTGTCAGGGACGACGGGCCAGGGCGGTCGCGTCCGCATCCAAGTGCTCGTACCGGTCCATCAGCTGGACCGGTACAAGCAAAAT
>CAMNGM010000081.1 GCA_946538425.1 uncultured Bacteroidales bacterium
CAAAGGATAGGAAAAAAGGGAAGAAAAGGAACATCTGGAACTGGATGGACGGGTTCCGGGGGGACAAGGTGGTGCTGATCATCGCCTTGCTCCTGATGCTCATATCCGTCATCTCCGTGTTCTCCTCCACCCCGCTGCTGGCCATCGAGACGGGCGTGGACCGCATCGGCATCATGACCACCCAGCTCAAGGTGGTGGGCCTCGGCGTCCTCGTCATCCTCCTGCTGTACATCTTCGGCCGGAGCGGGCTCTACCGCTGGGTGGGCCGGTGGAGCTACCTCCTTTCCCTGGGGATGCTCGTCATCCTGGTCTTCAACCTGAACCTCGGCATCGTCCAGGCCGGCGAGATCAACGGCGCCCGCCGCATCATCAAGGTGTTCGGAAAGCAGCTCCACGTGTACGAGTTCGTCAAGGTATTCATGGTCCTGTACCTCGCCTGGGCGCTGGACGCCTACAAGAAGGGCGAATTCAAGCTCAACAAGATGCTCTCGGCCCTCTCCCCGAAACTGTTCGCCTGGACCACCCGGCCGCTCGGCGAGAAGATCGTCTACATCTACCTCCCCGCCCTCCTGACCATCGGGTTCGTGGCGGCGGGTTCCAATTCGTCGGCCCTGTTCCTCGCCGCCGTACTCCTGCTCATCATCCTGATCGGCGGGGTCAATTTCAAGGAAATCGGTCTGTTCTTCGCGAGCATCCTCGTCCTGGGCGGCATCCTCGTCGTGGGATACAAGACCGGTCTGATCAAGAGCAACCGCATCGAGACGGCCTTCAGCCGCATCACGAACGACGACGACGCGACGATGGAGATCCTCCTGAACTCGAAGGTCGGCTCCCCGGAATACGAGGCGGCCCGCGACGAGCTGCGGCAGCCCGTAGGCGCCCTCCTGGCGATCAAGGAAGGCGGCATCTTCGGCAAGGGCATCGGCAACAGCACCCAGAAATACGCGGTCCCGGTCATCTTCGGGGACTATATGTTCAGCTTCATCGTGGAGGAGACCGGCTTCATCGGGGCCGTCCTCATCATCCTGCTGTACTTCAGTCTCCTCGCCCGGGGAACGACCATCGCCAAGGACTGCGACAACTACTTCGACAAGATCGTGGTGGCGGGCCTCGCCATCCTCGTCACCGGACAGGCCTTCATGCATATGATGGTCAATGTCCATTTCCCGCTGGTTCCCCAGACCGGCCAGACCCTGCCCCTGGTGAGCCACGGAACCACCTCGTTCCTGGTGTTCAGCGCCGTGTTCGGCATCCTGCTGTCCATCAGCCGGGAGACGTACCTGAAGATGCGCAAGCGCGAGGAGGAGGCGGTTCCCATCATCGAGCGGGAGCCCGCCGACGAAGTCCAGGCCAGCATCGACGACCTCGAGAACATGGAGTCCGAAAACCTGCAAAATGACCCCGATTATGGAGTATAAACCTATAAGAGCCATCATCAGCGGCGGCGGCACGGGAGGGCACATCTTCCCGGCCATTTCGATTGCAAACAAGCTCAAGGAGCTGAACCCGGACACGGAGATCCTCTTCGTCGGCGCCACCGGCAAGATGGAGATGGAGAAGGTCCCGGCCGCCGGGTACAAGATCGTCGGCCTCCCCATCGTCGGGATGCAGCGTCAGCTGAACCTGAAGAACATCGTCAACGACATCCAGGTGCCCTTCCGGGTGCTGAAGAGCGTGTCGATGGCGAAAAGACTCATCCGCTCGTTCAAGCCGGACATCGTCATCGGCGTGGGCGGCTACGCCAGCGCTCCCCTGCTCTGGGCCGCGACGGGGATGAAGGTCCCCGCCCTCATCCAGGAGCAGAACGGCTTCGCCGGCCTGACGAACAAGATCCTCGGGAAGCGGGTGCAGAAGATCTGCGTCGCCTACGAGGGGATGGAACGCTTCTTCCCGGCCGACCGGATCGTGATGAGCGGCAACCCCATCCGCAAGGAGGTCTGCACCCCGCCGACGGCCGAGATGAAGAAAGAGGCGATGGCGTACTACCGGCTGGACCCGGAGAAGAAGCACCTGTTCATCGTGGGCGGCAGCCTCGGCAGCGGCACGCTGAACCGGTCGATGAAACGGTGGATCGAAGCCGGCTGCCCCAGCGGTGGGGACATCGAGGTGATCTGGCAGTGCGGCAAGTACTACAAGAAGGGCGTGGACGAGTTTATGGCGCAGCATCCCTGCCCGCTCGTGCAGCACCACGACTTCATCGCCCGGATGGACCTCGCCTACGCGGCGGCGGACGCCGTCGTGACGCGCAGCGGCGCCAGCACGGTGTCCGAGCTGTGCGCGATGCACAAGGCGGCCATCTTCGTGCCCTCGCCCAACGTGGCGGAGGACCACCAGACGCACAACGCGATGGCTCTGGTGCGCCGCGACGCAGCCCTCATCGTCAAGGACGCCGAGGCGCCCGAGAAACTGATGGCGACGGCCGTGGAGCTTCTCTCCGACCCGCGCCGCATCGCCACGCTGGAGGAGAATGCGGGGAAGATGGCATTGACTCAAGCGGCGCAGGTGATCTGCGACGAAGCGTATAAGATTCTTCGCTAACGCTCAGAATGACAGAAAGCTAACGCTCAGAATGACAGAAAGGATCTCAGAATGACAGAAAGGATGAAAAACGTATATTTCATAGGCATCGGGGGCATCGGAATGAGCGCCCTGGCGCGGTATTTCAAGTTCAAGGGATACGCGGTGTCCGGCTATGACAAGACTCCGTCGGACCTGACGGCGCAGCTGGAGAAGGAAGGGATCGGCGTCCACTACGACGACCGTCCGGACCTCGTTCCGGCCGATGTGGATGAGACCCTCGTCATCTGGACGCCGGCCATCCACGAGCTCCGGGAGCTGGATTTCGTGCAGGAGAAGGGATACCGCCTGGTGAAGCGTTCCCAGGCCCTGGGCGAAGTCGCGAAGGGCCAGCGCTGCCTCGCCGTCTCCGGCACGCACGGCAAGACGACCACCTCCACCCTGGTCGCCCATATCTTCCACGAGAGCGGCGAAGGCTGCTCCGCCTTCCTGGGGGGCATCTCCCGCAACTACGGGACGAACCTCCTGGTGAGTGACAACGACGTGGTGGTGGCCGAGGCCGACGAGTTCGACCGCTCCTTCCACCGCCTGTTCCCGGAGATCGCCGTCATCACGGCCATCGACGCGGACCACCTGGACATCTACGGCGACTATGCCCACGTCCTGGAGGCGTTCCGGATCTTCGCCTCGCAGGTGAGCGGGACCGTCATCGCCAAGAAGGGCGTCCCCATCACCGCCGCGGACACGAAAGCGAACCTTCTAACCTACCATTATACCGATCCGGAGGCCGATTTCCACGCGGTCGACCCGCATCCGGACGCTTGCGGGAACTTCATCTACGACCTCCGCTGGCCCGGCGGCGTCCTGCCGGGCGTCCGCGTGGGCGCGCCCGGCCGGTTCAATGCCGAGAACAGCATCGCCGCGGCCGCCGTCGCCCTCACCTTCGGACTGGATCCGGAGGCCGTGAAGCGCGCCATCGGCTCTTTCCAGGGTGTCAAGCGCCGCCTGGAGGTGCACGTGAACAAGCCCGGCGCCGCCTACGTGGACGACTACGCCCACCATCCGGCGGAGCTCGCGGCGGCGATCGCCTCCCTCCGGGACATCTTCCCGGGCCGGAAGCTCACCGCGATCTTCCAGCCGCACCTGTACACCCGGACCCGGGACTTCGCGCCCGAGTTCGCCGCCGCGCTCAGCGCGGTGGACAAGCTCATCCTCCTCCCCATCTACCCCGCCCGCGAGGAGCCCATCCCCGGCGTCACCTCCGAGATCATCCTGCGGGACGTGACCGGCCCGGAAAAGGTGCTGGTGGAGAAGGAGAAGCTAATGGAATACCTTGAGAACGAACCGGTCGACGTGCTGGTCACCTTCGGGGCCGGCAACATCGACCGATTCATCGCCCCGATCACCGAACTGGTCAACCGCCGCTGATGAAACCCCTCGTCCGCTACATCATCGCCGCATCGGCCGTCACCGCCTGCCTGTTCCTCTGGCTGGTGGGCGACCGCGTGGGCGCGGAGAACCGTCGGGAAGTGACTTGCAACAGCCTCGACGCCATCATCGCCGACAGCCTCGCGTTCGTCTCCCCGGAGGACATCAAGGACTGGATGGCGGACTACGGCACCTATCTCGGGCTCCGGCTGGACAGCGTGGACCTCCGCAAGGTCGAGGCCGTCATCGACGGCAAGAGCGCCGTCCGCAAGAGCCAGGCCTGGCTCACCGACGACGGCGTCCTGCACGTCAGCGTCACCCAGCGCGCGCCGGTGGTCCGCTTCCAGGGCGCTTCCGGCGGCTTTTACGCCGACGCGGAAGGCTTCCTGTTCCCGCTCCAGCTCCGCCACACCGCCCGCGTCCCGGTCGTGGACGGCGCCCTGCCCCTGAAGATCGACAAGAACTTCAAGGGCGAACCCGCGACGGAGAAGGAGAAGCAGTGGGTCCGTTCCGTGCTGGACCTCGTCCGCTGGCTGGGCGCCCGCAAGGAATGGAACGACCTGGTGGGACAGATCTCGGTCCGGAAGGACGGGAACCTGGTCCTGGTGCCGCGCGAGGGCCCCGAGCGCTTCCTCTTCGGCACGCCCACCGACATCGACGCCAAGTTCGGCCGCATCCGCAAATACTACGAGAGCGTCGCTCCGACCCGGAAGACGCCCTACAAGACCGTGGACGTGCGCTTTGACGGCCAGATCATCTGCAGAAACAAATAATACTACGATATGGAAGAAAGGTACATTGCATCCATCGACCTGGGAACCTCCAAACTGGGCCTTTGCGTGGCCCGGGTGAAGGGGGACGACGTCCAGGTCGTCTACTACAAGGAAACCCCGTCCGCCGGCATCCGGGGCAGCGTGGTCGCCAACCCGATGAAGGCGTCCCTCCCCCTGAAGAAAGCCATCGAGGACGCCCAGGACGAACTGATGATCAAGATCCTGCAGGTGGTCGTGGGCCTGCCCCGCAGCGACGTGCGGCAGGAGACGGCCACGGGAGGATTCGTCCGCAGCAATCCCGACGACTACATTACCGAGGAGGAAGTCGAGAACCTGAAGTCGATGGCCCTCGACTCCTATCCCCTGGACGACGCGAACAGCCAGTACATCTACGGCGCCGTGGCCCAGTCCTTCTCCATCGACGACCAGATCCAGCTCGTGGAAAGCGACGTGGTAGGCACCCTCTCCAAGGCCCTGGAGGGCAATTTCAAGGTGTTCATCGGCAGCCGCCGCGCCACCACCGCCGTGGACAAGATCTTCGACTCGATGGGCATCGCCATCGCGAAGAAATACTTCCTTCCGGACGTGGTCGCCAAGACCGTCCTCACGGAGGAAGACCGCCAGAGCGGCGTCGCCCTCGTGGACATCGGCGCCGGCGTCACCTCCGTCGCCATCTACCAGGGCGGCATCATGCGGTCCTACGTGGCGATCCCCTTCGGCGGGAAGACCATCACCGGCGACATCCGCACCGAGTGCTCCATCTCGGAAGACCTCGCGGAGAAGATCAAGCTCAAGTTCGGCGCCTGCATGCCCGGCAAGCTCGCCTCCCTGAGCGAGAAAGTCCTGCAGATCCGCCTCACCGAGCCGTACAAGGAAGTGACGGTCAAGTACATTTCCGAAGTCATCGACGCGCGCGCCCGGGAAATCATCAACGCGGTCCTCTACTACATCCAGGAAAGCGGACTGGAGAACAACCTGCGCGGCGGCATCGTCCTCACCGGCGGCGGCGCCTCGCTCGTGAACTTCGCGAACCTGTTCAAGGAATTGTCCGGATACGAGGTGCGAATCGGCTTCCCGAGGCACCTTTTCTCCGCATCCGTGGGCGCGGGCGTGTACAGTCCGTCGGCGGCCGCGGCCATCGGGATGGTCCTCGCGGCCAAGGACGACCGCCTGCCCGACTGCGTCACCCGCCCCGAACCGGTCTGGGCCGACGACCCCGAGGCGGAGGAACCCGAAGAGGAAGCGGCCGGGGAGACGGCGGACGAGCCGTTCTTCGTGCCGGATTCCACCTTCCAGCAGGGTGAGCAGGGCACGCTGATCGACGTGGAGGAGTACGGTCCCGCGGAGCAGCCGGAAGCGAAGCCGGAAACGCCGCAGAAGCCCGGCAAGAAGGCCAAGAAGGAGAAGGCCCGGAGCGAGAAGGAGCCCAGCAAACCGAAGATGCTCTGGCTGAAGGACATCGGCGCGAAGTTCAAGACCGGCGTCCTGCAGTTCTACGACGAAATGACCCGCGAGGAAGAGGATGAATCCGCCCCCAAGAGCGGCGAAAACAAGCATAAAGAGGAGGAATAGGATATGGACAACAATATGGACATCGCCCAGGACATCATGCCCCGTGACTGGAGTGACGAGAACACCATCATCAAGGTCATCGGCGTAGGCGGCGGAGGCTGCAATGCCGTGAACTACATGTACAAGCAGAAGATCAAGGGCTGCAACTTCATCGTGTGCAACACCGATTCCCAGGCCCTCTTCAAGAGCGAAGTGCCCACGAAGATCCAGATGGGCGCCAAGGGCCTCGGCGCGGGCACGGACCCCGTGGAAGGCCGCAACGCCGCCCTGGAGTCCCAGGACGAGATCGCCGCCAAGGTGCTGGACAACGGCACCGAGATGCTCTTCATCACCGCCGGTATGGGCGGCGGCACGGGGACGGGCGCGTCGCCGGTCATCGCCAAGATGGCGAAGGACCGCGGCATCCTGACCGTCGCCGTCGTCACCATCCCCTTCAAGAACGAGGGCAACGAATCCCAGTCCAAGGCCGTGGACGGCATCCACGAGCTGGAGAAGAACGTGGACAGCCTCCTGATCATCAACAACGAGAAACTGTACGAGTTCTTCGGCGACACGCTCGCCCACGAGGCTTTCCCGATGGCCGACGAAGTCCTCGCGACCGCCGTCCGGGGCATCATCGAGGTGATCACCCAGCCCGGCTACATCAACGTGGACTTCAAGGACGTGTCCAAGATGATGCGGAACTCGGGGATGGCCCTGATGGGCACGGGCCTCGGCACCGGCAACAACCGCCTGGAGGACGCCGTCAAGGGCGCCTTCGAGTCCCCGCTGCTGAACGACTTCGACCTCAAGACCGCCAAGAACGTCCTGATCAACATCACTTCCGGGCACAACGAGCGCGGCATCAAGATGAAGGAACTGGAGACCATCGACGATATGATCACCCAGTACACCGGCAGCGCCAACCGCTTCAAGAAAGGCCTCATCTGGG
>CAMNGM010000082.1 GCA_946538425.1 uncultured Bacteroidales bacterium
ATGACGGAGAGCACCTCCTCCTTGAGGGTTTCCTTGTCCGTGACCGCGGAGGCCTGCTCGAAGCGGCGAGTCATCAGGGCGACGGAGTCCCGGACGGCGGCCGGGGCCGCCAGGGTGTCGGCCGCGGGGGTGTAGCCCGTCTCCGACATCCGGTCCTGGATGTAGCGCTGGGCGTTGTTTTCGGCGATGACCTGGTCCACGCCCAGCTCGAAGACATTGTGGATGGAGGCCAGGAGGCTGTTCTGCACGGTGTCCAGCTGCCGGCTGAAATCGGGCACGGGGACGCTCCGGTACTTCGCCCGGCTCAGTCCGTACCTGATGTGGTCGAAGTTGTCGCCCCAGATGTTGATGCCGAACTTCACCAGCAGCGGCGACTTGATGGCCGACAGGTGGTAGCTGAACGACTCGTCCAGGTGCTGCAGGCCGCTCGCGGCCAGGGTGTACCGGTCGATGCCCAACACGAAGGGGAAGACCTCCATCACGTTGTCTCGGACCATCCCCGTGATGCCCATTTCGGGAACATAGGCCCCGTTCTTGTCCCTGAACGCCAGCATCTTGGCAATCCGCTTGAATTCGGGGGAGTCTCCGTCGATGGACAGCTCCTTGCCGGAAATCCGGAGGATGCCGTCGATGGACGGGAGCAGCAGCCGCATCGTCGTGTCCATCTCCGCGGTGGCGGCGAGCTCGCAGTTCAGGTCGCCCGTGAAGGAGCGCAGCATCGGCACCAGCGTGTCGACCGCCGGGAACAGGGTGATGACCTTTTCCGCGGTGACGTCCACGAGATTGAGGTCGAAGCCGGTCTTGATGTCCTGTTTGCTCCGGGTGGCGTAAAAGCCCTCGAAATGCATTTCGCCCATATTCGTGGCAGCCAGGGCGTTGGTGATCTGGAGGGTGCGCTGCTTCATCTCCAGGTCGGCGGCGGCCCAGGAGACTTCCAGGCTGTCGTACCGGACGTCGCTGGCTTCCACGCTCACCCGCGCGTTCAGGTTGCCGGGAACCACCAGGAGCCGGGAAGCCGCGCTGTCCGGGAGTTCGACCGTCTCGATCGCCCGCTCGAGGGCCTCGTCGCTGGCGCGTTCCATCGACGGCTGAGGATCATAGTGGGCATAATAGTCGTAGGCCCGCAGCAGCTCGTTCGCATCCAGGTGGTCGGAGGAGACCGTAGCGTCCAGTTCCATCGTGCCGCGCGACAGCAGGGAACGGCGCAGGTTGCCGAGGGTGCCCTGGGCGGAGAGGTTGGACTCGCCGGCTTCGACCCGGATGTTCTTCAGGTCCACCCGGTCGTTGGTCACCGCGCCGCGCAGGTCCTGGACCTGCGTCTGCAGCGGGAAGGCGGGCAGGAGCACCTGCGCCCGTTCCAGCGACACGTTCCCGGAGAAGTCCCAGTTGCGGTAGTACTGCCGGACGGCGTCGGACAGGTTCACGTGGATGTCCCGGTTCCGGAAATCGGACTGCATCCAGGCGGGGAAGGTGCGCCGGGGATGGCTCCGGCGGTATTTCGCCATCAGGGAGTCCCGGGGGACGCCCGGCCAGACCCGCTGCAGGGAATCCAGCAGGCGGTTCAGGCGTCTGGAGGCGCTTTCCGTGAGCTGGTGCTTGTGCGCCGTGACATCGAACTGGAAGTTCCGCAGCAGGACGCCGTTGGCGCCGGCGCGCAGCCGCACGCCCGCGCTCTGGCTCGTCAGGTTCAGCTTCGGGGACCGGAAGTCCTTGGTGGAAGGCGTGACGCGGAAGGTCTCCGTGTTGTCGCGGAGGCCGACGGCCGTGCCTTCCTCGTCCCGCATCGACAGGTTCGCGGCCTTGAGGACGCCCATCAGCGGGGTCAGTTCCCGGCCGCCGCGGAGGATGGCCGCGGAGTTCTGCGCCTGGATGTCGATGTCCTTGCCGCGGACATAGGTCCCGCCCTTGTAAGTGGCGTCCAGGGTGTCCAGGAGGGCGGTCAGGGCCAGGACGCGGGTGCCTCGGCGCATATTGTCGTCGATGCGGTTGCCCTTTGTCTCGAGGGTCAGGTCCGCCTTCCGGACCCAGGCCTTGAGCTTGTCTTTCCGGTCGTCCACCGACAGGTCGCGGAAGACGGCGTTCCCTTTGATGTCGGCGTTGCCGATCTGGGCGAGGTTCAGCTGCGACAGCCGCGCCTGCCCATTGAGGGACGCGGTGATGGACCCGGTCCCGGTGATGCCCCGCTCGGCCGTGAAGGCGTTCGTGAGGGAGTCCACCCGGGCACGGATCTTCCCGTCGACGGCGAAGAAAGGATCCTCGCCGGTCACGTCCGCCGCCGTGCCCTTCAGGTCGATGCGGGCGCCCACGATGTCCAGGAGCACGCGGTTCAGGTCCAGGTCCAGTTTCAGTTCCTCGTCGGTGTTGGCGTTGACATCCAGCGATACCTGGCCCCGCCTTCCAACCCCTTCGTAATCGACGTAGGCGTCCGGGATCTGCAGGCGGGCGTTGATGCGGGGAAGCCGGCCCTTCGCCAGGACCCCGTCGCAATGGGCGTCCAGGTCCAGCACCGCATCCGTCCGCACCTTCCCCAGGGCGGGGAAATGGGCCTTGTATTCCTTCAGGAGGTCGCCCAGGGGGCATTTTTCGATGGTCGCATCGGCCCGGATCACCGTGCTGTCGGGGTGGAAGACCGCGTTGCCGCCGCCTTTCAGGTCGATGGTGGCGACCTTCAGGGCGAGGCGGTCCACCTGCGCCTCCAGGACGCCGTCCGTCCGCTCGGGGAAGGCCGCGTCAGCCTCCAGGCGCACCGGAATCCGCATCCGGCCGGAGGCGTGCAGGGAGAGGAAGGCCTTCGCGTCCGCCACCAGCGAGAGGCGGCGGTCCTTGCCTTCCGCCTGCAGGCGGTCGAGGCCCAGGGCGAGGGTGTCCTTGGGCAGGCGGCCGTTCACGAACAGGCTGTCCGCGACGAGCCGCATCCTCAGGTCCGGGATGTTGTGCGTGTCCACTTTCCCGTCCAGAGTCAGCCGCTTCATCCGCAGCATCGCCAGCAGGGTGTCCTGTTGGTTCGTGTACACGATGTAAGGACGGCCGGTCAGGTGGACCTTGTGCAGGCGGATGGGGGGCAGGGGAGCGGACGCGGTGGTGTCATCCGGGTCGCCGAGCCGGAGGATGTGCCAGTTCGCGGTCGTACTGTCGTATTGGTGGGCGAAGATGCGCGGCTGGTCCAGCTCCACCCGGCGGATGTCGTAACTGGTCTTCTTGAGGAGATTGACGAGGTTGAGCGACGCTTCCAGCGTCCGGAATGCCGCCAGCGTGTCCGTCACCGGCGCCCGGCCGGCCTGCAGGAGCGGGAACCGTCCCGTCTCGATGAAAGTGGAGTCGTACCACGCGTAGCGCGCGTGGGGATACACGATCGCGCAGCTGTCCAGCCGGAAATTCAGGAAGGGGAAGTCCTTGATGACCGACGCGCGGACCCGCGAGAAACGGAGTTCGCCTCCCTCCACATACTGCTCCGCGAACCGGTTCACCAGGGGGGTGAGCACCTTCGGCCGCAGGACGATCTGCAAAGCGACCAACAGGAGCAGCGCCAGCCCCAGGAGGGCCAGCACGATATTCCGGATGATGCGGAGCGCTTTCATATGAACAAAGATAGTGAAAAAAGTTTCACCATCTTCGGCAGGAGGCCCCACTCAGGCGAGAATATGGTGGGAAACGCCGCCGAGCAGCCCCAGCCGGCTCGCCCGGTCCAGGAAGAACTGCTCGAATTCCGCCCCGTAGATGTTCCGGGACAGGTGCAGGAACAGTTTTCCGTCGAAGCCGACGCAGGAGACGGCGCCGCTGTTGCCGCGCTGGCGGCCCAGGATGAAGTCGAACTCGGTCAGGTACGGGCGCATCTCGTCCGGCACGCGGACCAGGCCCAGGTTGGACAGGGTCTGCGAGCAGTATTTGTCGCCGTGGAGCCTGTTGATGATGTCGATGATGGGCCTTTTCACCACGAGCGGCAGGCAGCGGACGGCGAAGCTCTCCTCCAGCTCCACGTTGGCGGCGATCTTCGGCTCCAGGTTCTCCGGGCGCAGCATCGCCTCCTTCTGCATCTTCACGAGCCGGACCAGCTGCTCCAGCGGCAGGTAGCCGCTCCGGATGTCCGTCCCGAGGTGCACGTACGAGGAGAAGTTCCGCACGGTGCGGCTGCCGTAGCGCGGCCGCAGGTTCACCGGGACGCTGACCTTCACGACGCTGCGCTTGTCCGGGTCGTCGTCGGCCCGGTACAGCTTCTGGAGCGCGTCCAGCATCAGGCCGGTGAGGAGGTCCGTCACGCTGCAGTCCATCCGGCGGCACACCGCCTTCACCCGGTCCATCGGCATCACCGCCCGGATGTCGCGGAGACCCGCCCCGGGCAGCCTGCGGCCCGGGATGTGGTAGGCGGGGACGTTCTTCTCCAGTTCGCCCTTGCGGCCGGAGAAGACGGTCTTGAAACTGTCCTCCACCTCCGCGGCGTCGGGCGCTTCGGCGGGGTTCAGCACGAAGCCGGAATAGGAGATGGACAGGCCGTATCTCAGACGAAGGTATTCCCCGGCGAGCGTGAGCAGGAAAGTCGCGGCGCCGGTGCCGTCAGCCAGGGCGTGGAAGACGTCCAGGACGATCCGGCCGCCTTCGGCGCCCACCTTGTACAGGAAACCGCCGTTGTCGCGGAAATGGAACCGGTTGAGCGGCGCGGCGGGCAGGACCTCGGGGGCCTTGTCCATCCGGCGGAGGTGCCACCAGAACAGCCCGGAACGGAGTCCGCACCGGAATGTGGGAATCCTTTCGGACACGGTTTCCAGCGCCTGCTGGAGCAAGGTGGGGTCCACCGGCTCGGTGAGCGTGACGCTCATCCGGTACAGGGACGCATAGTGCCTGCTGAGCGAAGCGGGATAGATGTTCGCCGCATTGTCGATCCGCATCCGGGCGGGAATGGCAAGGGAAAAGGTCTGGTCCATCGTCGTGGCTTTTGTTGCTGGACACGAAAATACCGCCCCCGGGAGAGGGCGGCAAATAAAGGTGGCGAAAGCGGGGAAAATGTGACGAAATCCCCTTATTGGGGGCGAATTACCGCCCTCGACGGAGCCGACCGATGGCGTGCTCCAGACTTTCGGTGGGTTCGATGATGTTGTAGTCCTTCCAGAAGTCGGGATCCTGGAACTCCGCGGCCTTTTCGCTGAGGATGTCCACGGAGCGGAACGCCTCGGCGCGCGGGATGGGCACGGCGGGTTCCCGGACGTCGGTGACGACGAGTTCGTTGACCACGGCATACGCCGTCGCGAAGAGGCGTTTCTTCCAGTCGCAGTTGAAGCGCATCGTGGACCGGAAATACTCCAGCCGGCTCTTGCCCTCCCGGAGCCGGTAGCTGATGACGATGGAAAGCTCCCTCGGCGACAGGCGGAGCGAGAGGGGCTTCCGGACGACCATCATCCGGGTGGCCTTGGCGGAGTCGGACATGTCCAGGGACATCTCGATGCGGGTGAAGGAGAGGAGTTCCCGGTCGATGTACAGCGTCCCGTGGTAGAGCGCCCATTCCACCTCGCGGCTGCCGGGGCGGAAATGGATGACGAACTGCAGGCGGTCGCCGATGTAGGTGGGCATCCCCATCTCGAACTCGTACAGGGAGAGCTCCTCGTCGTTGAACAGGATTTCCGGATTCTTCACCACGTCGAAGGTGACGGCCTGCGTGGGGCCGCCCTGCATTTTCACGCTCAGGGTGTCGGTCCGGCGCTGGCTCAGCAGGACGCGGCTTTTCTCCAGGGCGGCCCGGTCGCGGTAGACCGTGCCGTCATAGCCTGTCTTGTAGATCCGGGAGACGGCTTCGGAAACGTAGATGTAGCGGTTCCGCTTGCGGACGGTCTCCCGGTAGAAGCACTCCAGCAGCTCGGGGTTCTGGCTGTAGTTGTCCCGGACCCGCTCCAGGGCTTCCTGGATGATTTCCCGCGGGTCGCCCGTGACGATGGACGCTTCCGACAGGGGCATCGACTCCGGCGTGAGGCGGACCAGGAGCGTGCCTCCGGACGGCTTCTGCCGGAGGGTCCGGTAGCCGAGGTACGAGAAGACGACCTCCGGGACGGGCTGGTCCGACTTGATGGTGAAATCGCCGTCCGCATTGGTGACGGTGGCGTAATGGCGGCCGGGCACGGAGACGTGCACGGATTCCATCGGGCGTCCGGTCACCGCATCCACGACGTTCCCCTGCACCGAATAGCCCAGCCGGACGGTGTCCACCTGGCCGTAGAGGACCAGGGAGCAGCAGACAAAGGCAATCAATATCAGGAACTTACGCATAGGAAAAAGCTTTTCTTGCACAAATTTAAACATTCTGGGGGGAAAAACAACTTTTTCTTGTTTTCCCGGCCCGTTTTCCCCTAAGATTTCCTATATTTGTAACAAGTTAGTTACCCACAGGCCTATGGATACCCCGTTTCCGTATGACAAATTCGTGACCGGCAAGAATTTCATCGGCAGGAAAGCCGAATGCACGGTCCTTTCGAACCTGATCGCCCAGCACGAGCACGTGGTCCTCTACGAGCCGCCCAAGGCCGGGAAGACCTCCCTCGTCCAGCAGGCGATGTATTCGATGCGCTACGGCCAGCGGGCCTTCACCGTGGGCCAGTTCTCCGTCCTGAACATCCGTACCGTGGACGAGTTCCTCGCCCGCTACGGCTCCACCATCATCCGGATGGTGGCGTCCGCCCCGACGGAGTACGCCCGCATTGTCCAGGACTATCTGGGCGGCACCCATTTCGTCTTCGACCCCGAAGCCTTCTCCGCTTCCGACCAGATCCTCTCCCGCAGCTGGGACCTGGACGAGGAGGACGTGAAGGCCGTCCTGCGGCTGCCGTTCCGCCTCGCCGCGGACCGCGGCAACCCGCTGCTGCTGGTCATCGACGAGTTCCAGAACGTGCAGGAGACCGAGGACGGCGACCGGATCCTCCGTCCCCTGGACGCGGTCATCAAGGAAGCGGTCGAGCAGGGCCTCAAGGGCTTCTCCTTCATCTTCAGCGGGTCGATGGTGAACGCGATGAAGCAGATCTTCGAGACCAGCCGCCTGTTCCACCGCCACGTCACCCGCGTCCGGCTCTCCAGTGTGGACGAGCGCGAGATCGCGGACCACGTGGTGCGCGGCTTCCTGTCCGGCGGCAAGGTGCTGGACAAGGACCTCCTCATCGGCGCCTGCCGCCTGTTCAAGAACAACCTCTGGTACATCAAC
>CAMNGM010000083.1 GCA_946538425.1 uncultured Bacteroidales bacterium
ACCGGCCAGTTCGAGCGCACGCTCATCGTGGCCGACGAAGGCTCCTTCGTGAGCTATATGGAGGGCTGCACCGCGCCGATGCGCGACGAGCAGCAGCTCCACGCCGCCGTGGTGGAAATCATCGTGGAGAAGGATGCCGATGTCAAGTACTCCACCGTCCAGAACTGGTATCCCGGCGACGCGGACGGCAAGGGCGGCATCCTGAACCTCGTCACCAAGCGCGGCATCTGCAAGGGCGACGGGGCGCACCTGAGCTGGACCCAGGTGGAAACGGGCTCCGCCATCACCTGGAAGTACCCGTCCACCATCCTGAAGGGGGACAACACCGCCTCGGAGTTCTATTCCGTCGCGGTCACGAACAACTTCCAGCAGGCCGACACGGGCACGAAGATGGTCCATCTCGGCCGGAACACCCGCAGCCGCATCGTCTCCAAAGGCATCTCCGCGGGCCGCAGCCAGAACAGCTACCGCGGCCTGGTGCGGATGGGCGCCGGGGCGAAGAACGCCCGCAACTACTCGCAGTGCGACAGCCTCCTGATCGGCTCCAAGTGCGGGGCCCATACCTTCCCGGTCATCCGCTCCGACAACCCGACGGCCATCGTCGAGCACGAAGCCACAACCTCGAAGATCAGCGAGGACCAGCTCTTTTACTGCAACCAGCGTGGCATCGGCCCGGAAGAGGCCGTGGGCCTGATCGTCAACGGCTATGCGCGCGAAGTCCTCTCCCGGCTCCCGATGGAGTTTGCGGTGGAGGCGCAGAAACTGTTGCAAGTCTCCCTTGAAGGGTCGGTCGGATGATGGATTGGATCAATATCGCGCTGTTCGAGCTCGGCGGGAAGCCGGTGCTCCTGGTGGACCTTGTCAGTTCGCTGCTGGGCCTGACGACCGTTTTCCTCGCGGGGCGGAACTCGAAGTACAACTTCTGGGTGGGCTACCTGTACACGGCCGCCCTGTTCTTCCTGTTCTGGTCGCGGAACCTGTACGCGAACCTGCTGCTCCAGCCCGTCTCCCTCGCCATCAATGTGTTCGGCCATTGGCGCTGGACGCATCCCAAGGAGGAGGAACGCTCGTCCGAGGATGCGAACAGGCTGAAAGTCAGTATGCTGTCCTGGCCGCAGCGGGGATTTACCGTCGCGGCGATTCTCGTCGTCGCCCTGCTCTGGGGCTGGGTGATGAAGACCTTCTTCCCGGCCAATCCCGCCCCGTACCTGGACTGCTGCGTGACGGTCCTGATCCTCACGGCGCAGCTCCTGTCGGCCCTCAAGAAGTGGGACTGCTGGCTGGCCTGGCTCATCGTGAACGTCACCCAGATCATCCTCCACGTGAGCGTGGGGAACGTGTTCATGCCCATCGTCTGCGGCCTGTACCTGGCGAACGGCCTGTGGTCGCTGTATTCCTGGATGAAACTGTACAAGAAAAATGGATAAACTGCTCGAAATAAAGAATCTGCACGCCCGGATCGGGGACAAGGAGATCCTCCGCGGGATCGACCTTTCCATCGGCCGGGGCGAAATCCACGCCGTGATGGGCCCGAACGGGGCGGGAAAGTCCACCCTGAACGCCGTCCTTACCGGCCGGCCGGATTATGAAGTGACGGAAGGAAGCATCGTCTACGACGGCAAGGACCTGCTGTCGATGGCCCCCGAAGAGCGCAGCTGGGCGGGCATCTTCCTGAGTTTCCAGTATCCCGTGGAGATTCCCGGGGTGACGATCACCGCCTTTATGAAGGCGGCCGTCCAGGCCCGCCGGAAGGCGCAGGGCCTGCCGGAGATGAAGACGCCCGAGTTCCTGAAACTCCTCAAGGAGAAGATGGCCTTCGTCCAGATGAAGCCCGAATTCGCCAAGCGCGAAGTGAACGTGGGCTTCTCCGGCGGCGAGAAGAAGCGCAACGAGATCTTCCAGATGGCCCTCCTGGACCCGACCCTGTCCATCCTGGACGAGACGGACTCCGGCCTGGACGTGGACGCCCTCAAGATCGTGGCGGACGGGGTCAACGCCCTCCGCTCGCCGGAGAAATCGGCCATCATCATCACGCACTACCAGAAGCTCCTGGAGTATGTCCGGCCCGACGTGGTGCACGTCCTCAAGGACGGCCGCATCGTCCGCACGGGCGGTCCGGAGCTGATCGATGCGATTGAAAAACAAGGATTTGACCAGTTCTGATGGGCTACGGTAATTACAAGGATCCTTTCGAGATTTCTCCACGCGCTGCGCTTGGTCGAAATGACAGTACCGTTGTCATTCCGAGCGGAGCCGAAGGCGGAGCGAAGGAATCTTATGTCGTCGGGGCGGGGGAGAAGCTCGACCTGACGTTCGTGGTGCTTCCCGGGGAGTCCCGCGACATCGACGTCGCCATCGACCTCACGGGCGAAGGGGCGGAGGTGTCCCTGAAGGGGCTGTACCTGTGCGGAGGCGAGGAGCGGGTGAATTTCCGCATCCTGATGCACCACCGCGCGGGCGGGTGCGTGTCGCACCAGCTGTTCAACGGCATCGCGGGCGGCTCGTCCCGGGTGACCTTCGACGGCCGCATCATCGTGGCGCCCGACGCCCAGCAGACGGAGGCCTACCAGGAGAACCACAACATCGTCCTGTCGGAGGGCGCCCGCGTGGAAACGACCCCGCAGCTGGAAATCTATGCCGACGACGTCAAATGCTCGCACGGGGCCACCACCGGCCGCCTGGACGAGGATGCGCTGTTCTATATGCGCACCCGCGGCGTCCCGGAGTCGGAGGCGAAGGTCCTGCAGATGATCTCCTTCCTCGCGGCCGTCACGCCGGAGGACCGGAAGGAGGAAGTCGAAAAAGCGGTCAACCAGCTCGTATAGGATGAAGCGGTCCCGTCTGTGCCTTCTGTTCGCGCTCGTCGCCGCCGCCTGCTCCAAGGTCGATCCGGAGCCCGCGGCGACCCCCGTGCCGCCGGGCACTACCATCCGGGCCGGATTCGCGTCCGCGGACGCGGAAACCCGGTCCCGGCTGGATTTCGAGCCGGCGCAGGCCCGGGTGCTCTGGTCGCGCGGCGACGCTTTCAAGATGGTGCGGATGAACGAGTCCAACTATTCCTCGGTCACTTTCACGACGCAGGATGACGGGGTTGAAAAAGCTGTTTTCACCTCGACCAAGACCCTTTCCGGCACGGCGTTCACCAGCGGCTATCCCGCCGACGTGTATCGGGTGGGCCGGCGGAATACGATGGATTGCTACCTGATTACGCCCGTCCCGTCCGAGCAGCAGGCGGTGGCCGGCGGCATCGCCGAGGGCCTGAACCGGGCCGCGGCCTTCTCCACGGACTTTTCCGCCGATCTCCATTTCCACAACCTGCTTTCCTACGTCCGCTTCCAGGTGGACGGCGATTGCGTGTCCTCGCTCGAATCCGTGACATTCCAAGCGGGAACCACGGTGGCGGGCGACGCCACGGTCTATTTCGTGGACGGGGAACCGGTCATCGACTTTTCCAAGAACTGGAGCAATCCGACGGTTCCGCAAGCCTCGTCCATCACCCTCCAAGGTCCTTTCGAGGAGGGACGGGATTACTGCATCGCCCTGGTCCCCGCGACCCTGTCCACCGGCTTCCATATGCAGTTCCGGGACGGGGACGGACATACCCTCGTCAAGCGCACCTCCAAGGCCCTCACGCTGTCCCGGTCGCGGATCGCCGATTTCGGGACGATCCACCTGGGGGATTCCTGGGAGCCGGAAGAGCGCCCCGAAGTGATCGAGTATGTCCATCAGAAGGTGGGCGGCAGGAAGAACGTCATCGCCATCCTGGCCGACGGCTTCCAGGCGTCGGAACTGGACCAGTTCGAACTGCTGGCGAAGAATGCCGTCGACTACGTGTTTTCCGTGGAACCCTACAAGTCCTATAAGGATTATTTCACGGTCTATCTCTGCCGCGTCCCCTCCCAAGAATCCGGGGCCGGCGTGACGGACGGGAACGGGACTGTCGTGACGGCCGTGGACAATTATTTCGGGTCGCGCTGGGGCGAGAGCTCCTACAGCGATATGACGGCCAATGCGGGAAAGGTCCAGTCTTACCTGATGGCGAACATTCCGGAGGTCGTCTCCGGGGAACTGACTTACGTGGACATCCCGACAGCACTGATCATCAACGACGAGCGGTACGGCGGCATCTGCCATACGTATTCGAACGGTTGGTCATACTGCCAGATTCCTTACCAGTATGCCGGCCGCGCGATCCGCTGGTCTTTCCCGAAAGTCCAGGCGGTCAATCCCCGGGATGATTCCGAAGGGTCCCGGGAGACTACGGATGCGGAACGGGACGAGATGGGACGCCACGTGGGCGACTGGCGGAACACGTTCCTCCACGAATTCGCCGGCCACGGCTATGCCCGCCTGACGGACGAGTATTGGAGCGCGACAACCAAGTATACGGAACCGGGCGCGATCGCAGGGCACTCTTACTCGGCCCCGTACGCCTTGAACGCCTCCGGATTCTATGACACCGTCCCTTGGCAGGCGGACCTGCTGGACCATCTGGACGAATGGACCGCCCGGAATCCGGATTATGGGCGGATCGGCATCTGGCACGGCGCCCAGACTTCCCTCTATTACCGCTGGCGGTCGGAAAAGATCAGCTGCATGATCGACAACCGCCCCTATTTCTCCACCTGGCAGCGGATCCTCATCGTCCGCAAGATTATGGAGAAGGCGGGCGAGACCTTCGACCTGGACGATTTCAAGGCCCGGGACGTGACGGTGGATCCGATCCGGCCGGCGCCCGCGGCCTCGGAGGCCTCCCTCCGCCAGGCCCGCAGCCGGGCGCTGCTTGTTCCGGAGGCTCCGATGCTTCCGTCGCCTGTCGAACACCTGGAAGAAGAACGATAACCGATGAAATCCGTCCTGCGCATAGGCATCTGGCTCGCTGTCGTCCTCGGGGCGGCGGCCTGCGCGCGCACGCCCCGTCCGGACCGGGCCACGCAGCGGCTCCTGCTGGAACTGGACGGCTACATCAGCGCCAGCAATATGCACGTGGCCCGGAAGCTGGACCAGATGGAGGCGCTGGGGAAACTCGCCCGCTCCACGCAGGACCCGCTCCGGCGCTATGAGCTGGAGATGAACATCGCCCGGGAGTTCTTCGCCTTCAGTTTCGACTCCACCCAGTTTTATCTGAAGCATTGCCAGGAACTGGCCCGGGACGTGCTGGGCGACCGGGACCTGTACAACGAGACCTCCGTCCTGCTGGGGCATCTGTATGCCAAGGCCGGCAGTTACCTGGAAGCGTCCCAGCTCCTGTACGGGGGCCTGGACACGGCGGCCTTCGCCCGGCCCTTGATGGCGGAGTATATGTGGGTCCTGTACGATTACAGCAAGGACCTGGCGGGCAATTCCGGAATGGTGGAGAAACTGTCCATCCCGCCGGCCGCGTCGTTCCGGCCGCGCCTGTACCAGCTCCTGCCCAAGGATTCCGACCGCTGGCGCTCCGTGCTGCGGGACGAGTTTATGGACGAGGGCAGGCTCGCCTCCGCCGACAGCGTGAACCGCCTGCTGCTCTCGACGGTGAAGCCGGAGGACCGGGACTATGCCATCTTCGCTTACTTCCAGTCGGAAATCGAAAACCTGCGGGGGAATCAGCCGGCACGGATCGCCTGGCTCATCCGTTCGGCCGAATGCGACCTCGTGAACGCGGTGAAGGACTATGCCGCCTTGACGATGGTGGCGCAGAACATCCTTCCGATGGACGTGGACCGCTCGTTCCGCTATCTCCGGATGGCGCAGGAGGATGCGGTGCTGTACAATGCCAAGCTGCGTCCCTGGCAGATCTCCCGCTTCCTGATGGAGGTGGAGAAAGCGTATTCCGTCCGTCAGGAGCGGCAGAACAAGGCGGCCGTCTTCTTCGCCATCCTGTTGGCCGTCCTGGTGCTGGTGCTGTCCCTGATCACCTATTTCCTGGTCGTCCGTTCCCGGAAGCTCTCCCGGATGCAGAAGGCCCTGGCGGACAGCAATGTCCGGCTGGCGGCCGCCAATGAGGAGCTGAGCGTGCTGAACCAGCGCATCTCCAAGGCCGACAAGGTGAAGGACGCCTATATCATGGACTTCCTGCAGGGCCTGTCGGAGCAGGTGGCGACCATCCGTTCCCAGGACAACCGCTTCCGGAACCTGCTGAAGCAGGGCAAGTCGGACCAGCTGTTCCGCGAACTGGCCATTTCCGAACGCTCGGAGAAGGCGCTGGAGGATTTCTACCGCAAGTTCGACGAGACTTTCCTCGCCCTGTATCCGGACTTTGTGGAGCGGTTCAACGCCCTCCTGCAGGAGGACGCGCGCATCGTCCCGCCCCCGGGAAGGCTCACGACGGAACTCCGGATCTTCGCCCTGATCCGCCTCGGCGTGGACGATTCCAAGAAGATCGCGACGATGCTGGACTACTCCGTCAGCACCATATATAACTATAAGGTCTCGGTCAAGAATGCGTCCCTCGGGGACCGTGACAAGTTCGAAGAACAGGTGAAAATGATTGGGAAGTAGCGGAAAAACAGTTCTTATTCCACTACTTTTTTGGCCTATTAAAAACTTTTAATTAGCTGTCTTGCAATAAGATGGCTACTACTTTGCGGTACTTTTATTTTCTTATGCGCACGGGATGTGCCTGCCTGGTGTAATTTTGTGGTGAACCCAGTGAAAGAACACGATTCATTTAACAATAACCAACGCAAAACCAAACCAATCGCGTATGAAAAAATTTGCTTCCCTGATCCTTGCATTAGGATTGAGCCTGGCAGCACTCGCGCAGAATGTCACCGTGAGCGGTGTCGTTCTCGACGATGCGCGCCAGCCGGTTGTCGGCGCCTTTGTCGTCGAGCAGGGAACCAGCAACGGTACCGTGACCGGCGCGGACGGAGCTTTCTCCTTCCGCGTGGCCTCCGGCGCTGTCCTGGAAATCTCCTGCATCGGCTATGTGACCCAGACCGTTCCGGCCTCCCCGGACCGCATCTTGGAAATCCTCCTGAAGGAGGATGCCGAGATGCTGGAAGAGACGGTCGTCATCGGTTACGGTGTCCAGAAAAAGTCCGTGGTGACGGCCTCCATCTCCTCGGTGACCGCCG
>CAMNGM010000084.1 GCA_946538425.1 uncultured Bacteroidales bacterium
TCGGGAAGAGGGGAGTGAGGAAGTCGAACGGGACGCGGTCGCGGACGAATTCCGGCGAGCGGCCGTTGATAAACTTGATCTTGACTAGCGGGAAGTACTTGTCGCCCTCGCGCGGGGGACGGATCTCACCGGTGACGGTGTCGCCGTTCTTCAGGGCATTCTGCTTTATCTGCTGCTGGGAGACATAGATGTCGTCCGGAGAGTTCAGGTAGTTGTAGTCCGAGGAACGGAGGAAGCCGTAGCCGTCCGGCATGATCTCCAGGACGCCCGTGGCCTCGACGGAGCCCTCGAATTCGATGCGCTGGGGCTTCTGGGGCTGCTGCTGTTGCGGCTGCTGGGGTTTCTGCTGGTCCTTATGGGCCTTGCGCTGCTGACGCTCCTGCGCCCTTTCCTCCTGCTGGGCGGTGTCCTCGTTGAGTTCGCTGAAAAGGTTGTGGATGAACTGCTTTCCGTCCACGGAAGAGGCTTCGGCAGGGGCGGGAGCAGGCGCTGCGGCCTCGTCGGCCGGAGCCGGAGCCGCTTCCACGTTCACCGGCTCGGCGCCCTTCTTCACGCGGGCGCGCTTCTGCTTGGCCGGCTTCTGTCCATCCTGCTTCGGGGCTTCCTCGGCGGGCTTTTCCCCGGTCTGGGGCTTCTCGGCAGCCTTTTCAGGCTTCGGAGCTGCTTCTTCCGCGGGTCCCGAGGCATCGGCCTTGTCCGCCTTGGGCTTGCGGCCGCGGGCGGATTTCTTCGGGGCAGGGGTATCCGTGGTCGCCTCGGCAGAGGCTGCGGGGGCCTCCTTCACAGGCTCGGCCGGAGCTTCCTGCTTGGGCTTCTCCTCCTTCTTCTTGGCAGGACGGCCGCGCTTGGCGCGGGGCTTCTCTTCGACGGGTTTCTTGGACTCGATGTTCGCCTCCTCGTCCAGGATCGCGAACCCCAGGTCCTCCATGCTCAGTTTCTTCGCATTCTTGATGCTCAACTTCTCTCCGAGTGCTCTGAGCTGCTCTTCGCTCATCGCGTTCAATTCCAATAAACTATGGGGCATAGAAAAATAAATGTAGATTCAGATGCAAGCCTCTCCGACCGGAAAGGCAATGCAAAGGTACGAAAAAAAATAAACAATCCAAATACCGCCCTTACTGGAGCAGATTGTCCATATAGCTGGAGCTCTTCTTGAAGCGGAGGAGGTCCGCCAGGGCGGAAGCATTCGCCGCGATGCGGAAACTGTAAGACTTCCACTGTCCGGTGGGGACCCAGGAAACGGCGATGTTGAAGCAGTGCAGGTCGTAGGTGGCGCTAATCTGCGTGGTGGTGATCTTCATCGCCATAATGTCGAAGCCGGAAGATGCGTTGATGGCCATCCGCGGGGTCAGCTTGATGTTTCCGGAGGCGTTGATGGTCTGGGTGAAACGCTTGTTCTCAAGAAGCTGGTTGTTCGAATACTGGTAGGTCTTCGCGTAGCTGAAGCTGTAGCTGAAATTGACCGACCAGGGCGAGTTCGGATTCATATAGTACACATATCCGCCCGGAATGTATTCCCCCGTGATCGGATGGTAGTAGATGCGCTGGTAGGAGTTCGTGCCGCCGCCCGAAGAGCCGCTGCCGCCGGAATCGGAACCGCCCGACCGCCGGCCGTCGTTGCCGTCGATGGCGCCCTTGCCGTTGAAGGAGATGGACGCGGAGAGGCTGGCGTTCGTCAGGCGCAGGGGAACGCCCTTGACCACCAGGTTGTACTTGTTGATCCGCTGGCCGCGCTCGTTCACGGCGTACGGGTCGAAGTTCAGGTTGCCGCTGAGGTTCAGCTTGTTGAACAGGTTCGTGGACGCGCTCACGCCAATGTTGGACATCTTCAGGGAGTCCGCCAGGAAGTTGTAGCTGCCGTTGAGGGTGAGCTGGTCCAGGATCTTGACCTTCTTAGAGCCGGTGCCGGTCGTGTCCCGCAGGTCGCGGACCTTCGCCTCGAGGTTGTTGCCGATGGACACGTTCATGCTGCCGGTCCTGCCGCGGCCGGGAGCGGACACGGAATTGTGGTGGCCGGTGACGGAGTAGATGTTGTAGAAAGTCTCCGGATGGTAGCCGCCCCGCTTGTCATAGTAGGCGTCCAGCGTACGCCAGCCATTGAAGGCCTTGCCCTTTTCCGGGCTGAACGACATCGACACGGAAGGCGTGATTACGTGCCGGATCGCCTGGATCTTCCAGTGCTTCCCGAAGTTGAACATCCCGTAGATGCGGGTGCTCATCGACATCGCACCGGAATAGGTCTGGGTGACGCCGAAGGTGTTGAAGGCCCGCCCGGGGTCGTTGACGACCCGCTGCGCGTGCACCAGGTTTCCATCCTTGTCCGAGACCATGATGGGGTTGCCGTCCGCATCCAGTTCGTCCTCCAGGTACTGCCGGCCGGCGTTGAACATCCAGTTCATCCCGTAGGTCACGCTGGGCGTGAAATTCAGGTACTTCAGCAGGGTGAAGTTCGGGAGGCCGATCTGGAAGTTGTGGCCCATACCGTTCGTGAGGCGGTCCAGGGCCTTCACGCCGAGCGAGTCGCCGAATTCCTTGACCCGCACGCCGGTCACCGGGTCCACCTGGTAGGTGCCGTCCCCGTTGTACACGAAGTCCTGCATATCCCGCATCTTGAAATTGAGGCGGTTCTGGAAGGAGGTCGAGTAGCCGAAGGAGATCTTCTCGTAGAACTTCTCCTTGCCCACGCGGTTCTTCTGCTTGAAGGGATAGAAACGCGTGACGGAAAGGGAGATGTTCGGCAGGGTGAAGGAGTAGCTGGAGTCGCGGGAGTTCTGGTTGTGCAGGGCGTTCACCGAGAGGCTCACCTTGCCGTTCCAGTTGCGGGAATAGGAGACGGAGGAGGACACCTGGTTCTGCAGGGCCTCGTCCACCGACCGCGAGTTGTACTTGCTGTTGGACGGGCTGGAGAAGTTCACGGAGGCGCTGAAAGTCGTCCCGGGATGCGCCTTGGAATCCTGCGTGTGCGACCATTTGAGGCCGAAGTTCTTGGACTGGCGGAAATCCGCCATCCCTTTCTCGCCGGTCTGGTCGTTGGAATAGGTCAGGGAGAAGTTGCCGTTGAACTTGTAGTTGACCTTGTACCGGGAGTTGATGTCGACGGCGTAGGAACCGAGGGTGAAGTAACTGCCCGTCAGGGAGAGATCGAAGTAGTCGCCGAGGACGAAATACATACCGGCGTCCTTGACGAAGAAGCCGCGGGCGACCTCCTCGCCGAAGGTGGGCATCAGCAGGCCCGTGGCCCGGGTGGGCTTGGACGGGACGAAGCCGAAGGGGAGGCCGATGGGGATCGGGACGTCGGCGATCACCGGGAACGCAGGACCGAAGACCGTCTTCTGGGAGGGCTTCGTGACCACCTTCGCCATCGACAGTTTCATATAGTAGTGGGGGTGTTCCAGGTCGCAGACCGTGTACATTCCCTGCTGCAGATTCACCGACTGGTCCGGCATCATCTTGATCTTCTTGCCCTGCAGGAGGCCTTCGGACTCCTGGGTGATCATATTGGTGATGAAGGACTTCTTCGAGTCGAAGTTGTACCGGAGCTCCTCCATCTTGTAGGTGGACTTGCCCTGGGTCATCTCGGGCTGGCCGACCCATTCTCCGGTGGCCTCGTCCTTGCGGCCGCGGGCGAAGACGGTGTTCGTCTTCATATCGTACTCGATGTAGTCCGCGGTCAGCTTCATGTCCTGGTAGGTGACGGTGGCGCCACCGTAGTAGTAGACTTTCCGTTCGCCGTCCGTGAACTCCGTGATGATGGAGTCCTTGGCCGTGGAGAAGGCGGGAAGTTCCAGGGAGCTCTTCTCGAGCATGTCGAGGGAGTCGCGCCGGGCGATGGAATCCGCCCGGTGGATGGAATCGCGGCGGGCGATGACAGAATCGGGGAGGGCGGCCACAGTAGTGTCCACGGGCGGCTGGACGCGGTTCCGGTTACGCCGGAAGAGCTGGGCGGAGGAGACCCCCTGTCCCAGGACGACGGCCAGCAGGACGGCCACGATATATTTCCAGATTCTGTCCAAATTTATTATATTTGTAACCGACAAAATTACGACATTTTTCAGTCAATTCAAAACGACACGTCTATGATGCGCAGCATACGTCCCGTCCTGGCCTTTCTGGCCGTCCTCTTTGCAGCAAGCATTGTGCCTGAGGAGGCGGCCGGGCAGGACCGGCTGAAACTTTCCACCATCGTCATCGACCCCGGCCACGGCGGCCACGACCCGGGCTGCATCAGCGCGGACCGGAAGACCCAGGAAAAGGCCATCGCCCTGGACATCGCCCAGCGCCTGTCCCGGAAGATAGGGGAGTCCCTCCCCGGGGTGAAGACCGTCCTCACGCGGTCCGACGACAGGTTCGTCACCCTGAGCGGCCGGGCGGACATCGCCAACGACCTGGGCGCGGACCTGTTCATTTCCGTCCACGTGAACGCGCAGGCGAAGGGGACCTCGGCCAACGGCTACTCCATCCACTGCCTGGGCCAGTCCAGCCGGGAGGGGAACGACCTTTTCAGCAAGAACCTGGACCTGATCAAGCGCGAGAACTCGGTGATCCTCCTGGAGGACGACTACAAGACCCGCTACCAGGGGTTCGACCCGTCCGACCCGCAGTCCTACATCCTGTTCAGCCTGATGCAGAACGCGCACCTGGAGCACAGCCTCGTCTTCGCCGAGGAAGTGGCCAACGCGATGAAGGGCGGGCCCATCGCCCACAACCGGGGCGTCTCCCAGGATCCGTTCTGGGTGCTGTGGCGGACGACGATGCCCGCGGTCCTCGTGGAAGTGGGCTTCATCACCAATCCGAACGACCTCAAGGCCCTGCGCTCCGAATCGGACCGCGACCGGATCGCGGACAACCTCCTGAAGGCCGTGAAGGCGTTCAAGAAGCGCTATGACAGTTCCACGGCGGCGACCGCCGCGCCGGAGCGCGCCGCAAATCCGGCACCCGCCGAGCAGCAGCCGGAAACGAAACCGGAGTCCGGGACGACGGCCGCCCCGTCCGGGATCCTGTACGGCGTCCAGGTCCTCGCCACCGGTAAGAAGATGAAACCGACCGACGCTTTCTTCCGGGGATACACCCCGGTCGAAGTCCGGTCCGGGAAACTCTATAAATATATCCTGGTTCCCGGCGACGACCTCGCCACCGTGCGGAAAAAGAAAAAGGAGCTCGACAAAAAATTCCCGGGCTGCTTCCTGGTCTCCAAGGACGGAGAAACGGTCACGCGCATTCGCTGATTTTCTTGCTTTCCAAGGGCTTCTGAAAGGGCTTTTCCCGAGATTCGCTTATTTTGAATCTTTCTAAACAAGAAATGTCGGTATACGCATTCTGTAAAAGTTTTAAGAATACAACTTACTGATTTACAAGGGATTATTTGGCGGTCCTTCCACGGTTTGCGCAACTATAAGAAAAGCAAAAAAATCCGAATATGCAATAGGATTTTTAATTTGTTATCAAGATTTTTTCCTCCATCTTTGTATTCCAAAACCATTTGAATAATCCCTCGTGACCGGACAAGACAGACATATTGCCGTGTGGAACAACTGTCTGCAGATCATTGCCAGCAACATTGATCCGCAGAAGTTTGACACGTGGTTCAAGCCCATCCGTCCGGTGTCGCTCGTGGACTCCACCCTGACCGTGGAAGTCCCCACGGATTTCTTCCGCGACTACATCGAGGGCGCCTATCTGGACCTCCTCAAGATGACGCTCAAGCGCGCCATCGGCGCGGGTGCGCAGCTCCATTATATGGTGCGTCCCGTCCAGGTGGAGAAACCGATGGTCTATCCGGCCTCCCACGGCCTGGCCCCGACCAACAAGACGGTCGCCATCAACACCGCGCAGCCGTCCGGCAGCCCCAGCCCGTTCGTCTTCCCGGGCGTCCAGCGCCTGAAGATCGACCCGCGGCTGAACCCGGTCTACTGCTTCGCGAACCTCGTGGAAGGGGAGTGCAACAAGCTCGGCATCAACGCCGGCGGCAACATCTCGGACGCTCCGGGCCGGACGCCGTTCAATCCGCTGTTCATCTTCGGCGGACCAGGTCTTGGCAAGACGCATCTCATCCAAGCCACCGGCATCGCCATCAAGGAGAAGTTCCCCGAGCTCGTGGTCCTCTACGTGACCGGCAACGAGTTCAAGACCCAGTATATGGACGCCATCAAGGGCAACCGCCTCGTGGACTTCATGGCCTTCTATATGAAGATCGACGTCCTGCTGGTGGACGACATCCAGGACCTGCTGGGCCAGGGCTCGCAGAACGCGTTCTTCAACGTGTTCAACCACCTGCACCAGAGCGGCAAGCAACTGATCTTCACCTCCGACCGCGCACCCGTGGACCTGCAGAATTTCGAGGAACGCCTCCTGTCCCGCTTCAAGTGGGGCCTGTCCGTGGAGCTTTTCAAGCCGGATTACGAAACCCGCCTGTCGATGCTCAAGGCCCGCGCCTTCCGCGAGGGCGTCGCCATCGACGAGGAAGTCCTGGCCTTCCTGGCCTCCCGGATCAAGTCCAACTTCCGCGAACTCGAGGGCACCCTCATCTCCCTGATCGCGAACGCCACCCTGGGCCACAAGGAGATCACCGTCTCCCTGGCGGAGAGCATCACCGGCAAGATCGTCGGCGAGGAGCAGACGGACATCTCCATCGACCTGATCGTGGACACCGTGTGCGAGTATTTCAACATCACCCGCGACATCCTGCTGTCCAAGTCCCGCAAGCGCCAGATCGTGCAGGCCCGCCAGATCGCGATGTTCGAGTGCCGGAACCTCATCCCGAACTGCTCGCTGTCCACCATCGGGGCCGAGCTCGGCGGCAAGGACCACGCCACCGTCCTGCACGCCTGCACCACCGTCCAGGACCTGATGTCCACCGACAAGACCTTCCGTCAGTACGTCACGGACATCGAGAATATGGTCGCCGTTCCGGTGGATCGCTAAGAATTCCTTCGATATATCGGACTTATCCAGGAAAACGGGACTCGGTTCCGTTTTTTTTGTGTATCTTT
>CAMNGM010000085.1 GCA_946538425.1 uncultured Bacteroidales bacterium
GCCACCTACATCGGCACGGGAAAACTCAATGAAATCAAGGCCTACTGCGAGGAGAACGAAATCCAGTATGTCATCTTCGACGACGAGCTCACCGGCACCCAGCAGCGCAATATCGAGAAGATCATCGAGTGCTCCGACGTCATCGACCGTACGAGCCTGATCCTTGAGATTTTCGCCCAGCGGGCCAAGACGTCTTATGCGAAGATGCAGGTGGAACTTGCTCATTATCAATATATGCTGCCCCGTCTCGCCGGTATGTGGACGCACTTGGAGCGTCAGCGCGGCGGTATGGGCACCCGCGGCGGTATGGGTGAAACCCAGATCGAGGTGGACCGCCGGATCGTCAAGCAGCGGATTTCCAAGCTGAAGGAAGACCTCAAGAAGGTGGACCGGCAGATGGCCACCCAGCGCAGCAACCGCGGAAGCCTCGTCCGCCTCGCGCTCGTAGGTTATACGAACGTCGGGAAGAGCACCCTGATGAACATCCTGGCGAAATCCGACGTCTTCGCGGAGAACAAGCTCTTCGCCACCCTGGACACGACCGTCCGGAAAGTGGTCATCGAAAACTGCCCGTTCCTGCTGTCCGACACCGTCGGCTTCATCCGGAAACTGCCCACGCAGCTGGTCGAGGCCTTCAAGAGCACCCTGGACGAGGTCCGGGAGGCCGATATCCTCGTCCACGTCGTGGACATCTCCCATCCGGATTTCGAGGAACAGATGCAGGTCGTGGAGCAGACCCTCCGGGACATCGGCGCGGCGAACAAACCCGTATTCGTCGTGTTCAACAAGGTCGACGCCTACACCTACGAACCCTACGACGAGTTCTCCTTGACCCCGAAGGAGGCCCGGAACCGCACCCTGGACGAGCTCAAGAACAGCTGGATCGCCCAGGAGAAGACCCCTTGCATCTTCATCTCCGCCAAGGAGAAGATCGGCATCGACAAATTGAGGAACGACCTGTACAAAATGGTGGCGGAAATCCACGCAGGCCGGTATCCTTTCAACAACTTTTTATGGTAAAACGAACTGTTCTCGTCGCCTGGGCGCTGCTCTCCCTGGCCGCGTCCGCCTTCGCACAGGAGGACCCGGAAAGCGCCTATGCGACCATCTTCCGCGGAAAACTGCCGGCCACCTACCCCTACCGGCACAACGGAACCTATTACTGGGACCGGAAGGAGTTCCAGCAGGGCGACGTCTGGTATAACGGACGGTTGTACCGGGACATTTCCCTCAACGTGGATGCCGCCCGCGGCGAACTCCAGGTCCGACCGGTGGACGGGGTGGTCGCCGTCGTCCTGGTCACCGACCAGGTGGCCTGGTTCACGATGGGAAACAAGCCCTTCGTCAACCTCCGATACCTGGGCTGGCCCGAGGCGCCGGAAGGATTTTTCGAGGTGGTCCGGGACGGGCAGACGCCGCTCCTGCGCCGCGTGACGAAAACCCTGCGCAACGACACCAACGGATCGGGATACGCCATCGGCTACGACGACCCCGATTACGACTATACGGTCAACAGCTATTTCCGCTTCCAGGAAACCTTCTACGCACTGGAGCAGGGGAAACTGAAGAAAATCGGAAAGAGGAACCTGCTCCGGCGGCTGAAAACGCCGGCCGGAAACCCGGTTCTCGGAGTGGTCCGCGTCTCCTGGCACCCCCATTCGGACAAGGCTCCCGCAGGGCAGGTGGCGGCGGCGAACCTCCCGGGGTCCGGGGTGGGGCTTCCAGATGGCTATTTTACTGAAATACAAAAGGATACCATCACCGTCCAATACGCGGACTCTCCCCTTCTCGCGACCTACCGGAACAAGGTTTACACCGTAGGTGTCCCGGGTCAGAACAAAAGGAACGGGACAAGCCAGGTCCGCGGCGCCGTGACGGAGGCCGAAACCGAGGAGCCGATGTACGGGGTGGTCATCTACGACGACATCACCCGCTCCTACACCCGGAGCGACCGGAACGGACAGTACCGGATCGCGCTACCCGCCGGGGAGAACGTCCTGCATTTCAGCGCCGACGGCAAGGAAGAGCTGGACCTGCGGGTCATCGTCCACTCCGACGGCGCCCTGAACGTGATGATGACCGACAAGGTGACGATGCTCAAGGAGGCCGTCGTGTCGGCCGAGAGCATGGCCCAGCACCGGAACACCGAGATGGGCGTGGAAAAGGTGAGCGTGAAGACCCTGAACAAGATCCCGTCGGCCTTCGGCGAAGGGGATGTGATCAAGGCCGTCCTCACCCTCCCGGGCGTCAAGAGCGTGGGCGAGGCCTCCGGCGGCTTCAACGTCCGCGGCGGCAGCGCCGACCAGAACCTCATCCTGTTCAACGGCAGCACCATCTACAACCCCTCGCACCTGTTCGGCATCTTCTCCGCCTTCAACCCGGACATTGTCAACAACATTGAACTCTACAAGAGCTCCATCCCGGCGTCCTACGGCGGACGCGTGTCCTCGGTCCTGGACGTGCAAAGCAAGGACGGAAACCTGGAGAAATGGCAGGGATCGGCGGGGATCGGCCTGCTGACCAGCCGCCTGCACGTGGAAGGACCGCTGGTCAAGGGAAAGACCTCCGTCATCGCCGGGGCGCGGACCACCTATTCCGACTGGCTGCTGAAACGGCTTCCGAAGGAGAGCGCCTACGCCGGCGGCTCGGCGGGCTTCACGGACGCCAACCTCGGGATCACCCACCGGTTCGACGAAAACAACACCCTGCAGGCCTACGCCTACTACGCCACCGACCGCTTCTCCTTCGGCGGCGACACGACGTTCAATTACGGCAACCTCAACGCCTCCCTGGTCTGGAAACACCGGACCGCCGAGGGCCGCCTGCAAGTGAGCGGGGGCTATGACCAATACCAGAACCGGATTTCGGCCCACGAATGGGGGGCCGGAGCCTATGACCTGGACACCCGGATCCGGCAGGCTTTCCTGCGGGCGGACCGGACCCGGAGGCTGACCGATGCGCACGAACTCACCTGGGGCGTCCACCTGACCGGCTACGCGCTGGATCCCGGCGCGATGACCCCGTTCGGGGACGATTCACAAGTCGCCGCGCGCTCGCTGGACCGGGAACTCGCGTTCGAGCCGGCGCTCTACATTTCCGACACCTGGAAGCCGACGGACGAGTTCTCGTTGGAAGGGGGCGTCCGCCTTTCCGGCTTCAACGCCGAGAAGGGACATGCGCTCTACGGGATGCCCGACCTCCGGCTCGCGCTCAAGTATTCCCCGGCGGAGAACCTCTCGTTCAAGGCCGGCGTCAACTCGCTTTCCCAGAACATCCACCTGATTTCCAACACCTCGGCCGTCTCGCCGATGGACACCTGGAAACTCAGCGACGACCGCATCAAGCCCACCTGGGGCTGGCAGGCCGCGGCCGGCGCCTATTGGACCGAACTGAACACCGGCATCGACTTCACCCTGGAGGCCTATTACAAGAACACCTACCGGGCCCTGGACTACCTGCCGGGAGCGACACTGACGATGAACCCGAACCTCGCCGACGACCTCGTGCCGGTCCGGGGCCGCGCCTACGGCGTGGAACTGATGGCCCGGAAGACCACCGGCAAGATCACGGGCTGGGTGTCCTACAGCTATTCCCGGGCGCGTCAGCAGGAGATGGGGGACCGGGGCTACGAGGCCATCGCCCACGGCGAGTGGTACAACGCCCCCTATGACAAGCCGCACGAGCTCAAGCTCGTGTCCAACTTCGCCCTTACGCACCGGTACAGTTTCTCGGTCAATGTGGACTACTCCACCGGCCGGCCGGTCACGGTCCCCTACGGAATGTACTACTTCGGCGGCACCTACCGGATGGCCTATTCCACGCGCAACGCCTTCCGGATCCCGGACTATTTCCGCACCGACGTGGCGTTCAACATCGACCCCGGCCACTACCTGAAGGCGATCGCCCACACGGTCATCACCATCGGCGTGTACAACGTCACCGGCCGGAAAAACCCTTATTCCGTCTTCTTCAAGACGACTCCCGCCGGAGAGACGAAAGGCTATATGCTCTCCGTCTTCGCCACCCAGATCCCGTACGTGAACCTCAACCTCCTGTTCTGATGAGAAAGATCCTGACCTTGCTCGCTGTTACCCTGTGCGCGGCGGCCTGCATCTATCCTTATACGCCGGAACTGGAAGAGGCGCCGGAAGGAGTCCTGACCGTGGACGGCAACATTTCCATCGGCGACGTATCGACCGTCCGCCTCGGGTCGCTCAGGCCGCTGTGGACGTCCGAAAAAAAGCCCTATAGCCCGAACCTGGGGAAAGCGAAAGTTTGGGTGGAAGATAACGCAGGCTCCCAATATCCGGGAACCCTGGACCTGTCCGGATCGGCCGCCCATTCCGACGTCGTCGGCCCCGGGTATGGCGACCTTTACAATCCCTCACCCTCGTTCATCATCCATACGGAGGACGCACCGGTGGACCGGCAATACCGCCTGTGCATCGAAGCGCTGGGGGCGACGTATGCCAGCGAATGGAGCGAAATCGCCCCGGCCCCCGTCATCCGGAAGATCGATTTCGTGTGCAAGAAGAACGACACCCAGGTCACCGTGGCCGTCACCGTGGAAGGCGGGGACGCCGGAACCGGCTATCTGCAACTCTCCTTCGACGAGACCTGGGAGTTCCATGCGGAGTATTTTCCCTCGTATATTGTCGACACGAATTCCTGGTCCATCCAGCCCGGAACGCCGCCCGGATTCGAGGAAACTTGGTTCTATTGGTGCTGGAAGACGGCGGACAACCACGCCGTCTATCCGGTGGATTATACCAGAATGGCCAAAAGGGGCGTCTCGGCCTGGCCGCTGACGCGCTTTCCGCGGACCGACAACCGCAATCACCGGATGTATTGCATCCGGGTCAAGGCAAAGACCCTCGACGAGGCCAGCTACCGGTTCCTGAAGAACCTGGAGGAAAACACGGATGGGGGAGACAACCTCTTCACGCCCACCCCGGGGGAAATCGCCGGTAACCTCCGTTGCGAAAGCGATCCCGAGCGGATGGTCCTCGGCTACGTGACCGTCGGCAGGACCGTCTGGAAACGGGCGTTCCTGGATAATCGCTATTACCAGGACCACGCACCCAGCCGGGCGGGAATCGTCTTCCCGACAGAAGCGAATTATTCGACTGTCTTCTACCAAGGCTACCTGCCGCTGTTCTTGAACGACAACTGGGACCGGGATCAGGCCGAGGAAGGGGAATACGGCTGGGGCTCGCGGCGCTGTTACGACTGCGTCGCCGCCGGCGGAACGAAACAGAAACCTGACTATTGGGACCAAAGCCAATGAAAAAGATATCGACCTTGCTCCTGGCGCTCGCCGGGATGCTCGCCCAGGCGGCGCCTGTGGAACGCATCTACGTCTCCACTGACCGGGAGGTCTATCTCGCGGGCGACGCGGTCTGGTGTTCCCTGTCCTGTCTGGACGGAAAGGGCCGTTTTTCGGACGAAAGCGCCGTTTCCTATGTGGAACTCGTCTCGCAGGACGGAACGGCCTGTACGGCCAAAATAGGCCTGTTGGGCGGCCGGGGCGCCGGATCGTTCCGGATTCCGGTGACGGCGCCCACCGGCACCTACCGGCTCATCGCCTACACGGCGGTCAATGCGGCCGAGGAGGGAACCCCCTGGCTGGCCGGCTCCCGCCTCCTGACCATCTTCAACAGCACCTCCCGGGCCCGGGTGGCGGACGGGGTGGAAATCGTCCCGGAAGAGCGCTATGAAGAACTCCGGCGCACTCCCCTTCCGGCCGAGGGAGCCCTGGAGATTTCCACGCGCATCCGCGTTCCAAAAGGAGCCCCGGCGGTCCTGAACCTGCACAACGGCGGAGAAACCGCCTCCATCAGCCTCTCCGTATTCCACGAGGACGACCTGCTTCCCGCCGACCGGGAGAATACCCCGGCCCGCTTCCTCGGCACCCTTCCCGCCTCGGCCAGCCTGAAACGGCCGGTCTCCGTGGAGCGCGACGGCGAAGTCGTCACCGCCCGCCTCCGGGGGACGGTCCGGAAGGGGGAGGACGACGTCTCCTTCGCCACCCTGTCGGTGGCTGGCTCCCCCAGCGACCTGTATTTCGGCCGGTCCGAGGAGGACGACCGCATCCGCTTTTTCACGTCCAACATCTATGGCGACCGGGAGATTGTCTGCGAGGTCACCCAGCTGGACCGGCAGGAAGGATACATCGACTTCGAAAGTCCGTTCCTGTACCCGGAGCCGAGTCCCCTGCCGAAACTCCGCCTGAGCCCGTCGCAACGGTCCGATCTCACCGCCCGGAAAGCCGCTTTGCGGGCCGAAAAAGCGCTCCGCATTGACACGCTCACGCGCTTTATGGCGCATCGGGAGGACCTCCTGCTCGCTTCCGTCACACCCAAGCGATACCACCTGGACGACTATACGCGCTTTCCCTCTTTCCGTGAAATCCTTGTCGAAATCATCCCGGAACTCCGCCTGCGGAACGAAAAGGGGAACCCCACCCTCCTGCTCACCTACTCGGACGCCCTCGGCCAGAATTTCGACCTGACCGCCAACATCATCGTGATGATGGACGGTGTCGTCCTGAGCGACCTGAGCCCCCTGCTGGACTTCGACGCGATGCTCATCGAGGACATCGACATCTATGGCGAAGCCATTCTCTGCGGCAAGACGCCCTTCCTCGGGCTCGTGAACATCGTCACCAAGAAAAACTATGTGACCGCCCTCCATTTCCCGGCCAATGTGCGCGTGCTGGACTTCCAGGGGGTCGCCTATCCCGTGGCCTACGGCGGGGCTGTCCCGAAAGGGGAAGGGCAGGACCTGCGGCAGCTCCTCTACTGGCATCCCCTCCTGCAGGTGGACGCGGCTTCCGACTACCGCATCGAGTTCACCGCCCCCGGCTATGCCGGCCGCTTCAAGGTCGTCGCGGAAGGCTTCACGGAGGACGGAAA
>CAMNGM010000086.1 GCA_946538425.1 uncultured Bacteroidales bacterium
TGCCGGCCGTGTCGATGATGTCGTCGATGATCACGATGTCGCGGCCCTCGACCTCGCCGATCGGGACGATGCGCTCCACCACGTTGGCCCGCGCGCGGGTCTTGTGGCAGATCACCACCGGGCAGTGGAGGTTCTTGGCGTAGGCGTTGGCCCGCTTCGCGCCGCCCATGTCGGGCGCGGCGATGGTGAAGCGTTCGGGGTCGGCCTTCTGCATCTTCTTGAGGATGCCCAGGAAGTCGTAGCTCGCATACAGGTGGTTCACCGGGAGGTCGAAGAAACCCTGAATCTGGTCGGCGTGGAGGTCGCAGGTCATCAGGGCGTCGGCCCCGGCGGCTTTGATCATATTGGCGACCAGCTTCGCACCGATGGACACGCGCGGCTTGTCCTTGCGGTCCTGGCGGGCCCAGCCGAAGTACGGAATCACGGCGATCACCTTGTTCGCGGAGGCGCGCTTCGCCGCGTCGATGGACAGGAGCAGTTCCATCAGGTTGTCGGTGGGCGGGAAGGTGGACTGGATGACGAAGCAGGTGGCTCCGCGCACGCTTTCCGCGTAGAAAGGCACGAATTCGCCATCGCTGAAATGGGTGACCTCGAGCGGGCCGAGCACCACTTCCGGATCTTCCGGCCCCTTGAGCCGGTTCATGGCCGCGACCACCTTCTCGGAGAAATACCGGGTGGCTTCACAGGTGAAAATGGCCATCCTGTGCTTATGGACTTCGTTTATCATAAGTTTTGGAGTACGGTTCCAATATAGTTGAGAATCTCTTCCTTTCCCAGTCCGCTCACGGAGGAGCTGACGAAAACCGGGGGCAGTTCCTCCCACTCCTCCAGCAGGCGGGCCTTGTTCTTCTCCACCTGCGCGGCCGTGACGGTCGAGCCCTGCTTGTCGGCCTTGGTGAAGATGAGCCCGAAGGGAATCCCCTTCTCCCCCAGTTCCGCGATGAAGCGGAGGTCCACCTCCTGCATATCGTGGCGGGAATCCAGCAGGACGAAGAGCATCACCAGCTCCTCGCTCCGGTTCACATAGTCCCAAATGATGTGGCGGAGCTTCGCCCGCTCCTTGTCCGGCAGCCGGGCGTACCCGTAGCCGGGAAGGTCCACGAGGTACCAGTTGTCGTTGATGAGGAAATGGTTCACGAGCTGCGTCTTGCCCGGGGTCTGGGAGGTTTTCGCCAGCTTGGAGTTCCCGGTCAGGGCGTTGATGAGCGAGGATTTGCCCACGTTGGAGCGGCCGATGAAGGCGAATTCTGGCAGCTTCCGCGCAGGTTTCTGCTCCACCCTCGTGCTGCTGCCGGAAAATATGGCGGTCCTGATCTTCATGGTCTCTCTCGTTTTCCGGGACAAAGGTACAAATTATTTCAGTAATTTGGGATAGCGGACCGTGAAACAGGCGCCGCCGAGGGTGAAAGATTTCGAGTAGCCGATCTCGCCGCCGCACCGTTCCACGATGTTGCGGCAGATGGCCAGCCCCAGGCCCGTCCCGTGCGACTTGGTCGTGAAGTCCGGGGTGAAGAGCTTCGCGCGGTTCTCCTCCTTCACGCCGGGGCCGTTGTCCTCGACCACGATGTCGTAGAAGCCGTCCTTCACGGAGTGGCGGAGGGAGACCACGACCTGGCCGTTCTCCCGGCCTTCCAGCGCCTGGACGGCGTTCGTCACCAGGTTCACCAGCACGCGGGTGAGTTGCGGCTTCGGGCCCGACACCTCGGCGCCTTCCAGCCCGTAATACTGGAAGGAGATGTCCTCCCGGGCGGAGAACATCGACACTTCCTCCCGGATGAGGGCGTCCAGGTCGATCCGGACGGGCTCCTCGGAATAGAGCTTGGCGAAGGTGGAGAACTCGTTGGCGGTGTCCGCCAGGATGTCGATGTGTTCGAGGACGGTGGAGGAGACCTCCTCGAACTTGTCCTCCCAGCCCGGCCGTCCGGCCTGCTTCATCCGGATGAGCATCTGGAGCTGGAGCTTGATCGGGGTGAGCGGGTTCTTGATCTCGTGGGCCACCTGGCGGGCCATCGCGCTCCAGGCCTTGTCGCGCTCGGCCTGGGCCAGCTGCCGGGTGGAATCCGACAGGTCGTGGACCATCAGGTTGTAGGCCCGCACGAGGGAGGTCAGCTCGTCCTCCTGGTCGTAGATGATATACTCCAGGTGGTCCACGTCGGAGACCTTCATCTTGCGGCCCATCTCGCTGAGCGGCCGGAACATCCTCCCGATGACCGCCACCGTGACCACGCGGGCGATCATCAGCAGGAGCAGGAACACCGTGATGATGGAGGCGATGTGCACGAGGGCCTCGTTCTCGAAATCGTAGCTCTGGTCGGTGTACGGGGTGGAGGCGATGGCGACCATCTCGCCGCCGGCGTTGAGCACGGGCGCGTAGAGGGCATAGAAACGGCGGTTGCCCCACCGCTCCAGTTCGATGCTGAACCGCCGGTGCTGGAGGACGATGCTGTAGTACGCCTCCTCCGCGATCCGGCACCCGGTCACCATCCGGTCGTAGATCTCCGGCGTGGTGGACAGGACCATCCTGCCGTCCGGCGTGAACAGGGTGATGTCGCACTTGAGGTCGTTCCCGGCGATCTCCACGGCCGTCTTCGCCGCCTGGGAGCGGAGGTCGTCCTCGGTCTCCGCCCCGCGCAGGCCGCCCTGCAGCATCGACTGGAGCGTCGTGATGCGGGAGGTCATGATGCTCTGGAGGTCCGCATTGTTGCGCCGGTACACGAAATACACGCTGAACGCCGCCATCGCCACGAGGGTGAGGATCAGGGACATATAGAGCACCACGTTGATCCGGGTGCGGTAGTAGTTCCGTTCGCCGGACCGGTTGCGGCGCGGGCGGAAGCCCAGCAGGGTGAGCAGCAGGTAGGCGACGATGCCGAACAGGACGGCCTCCACGATGTAGTTGAGGGTCTCGGTCTTCTCGCGGGAAATCACCACCAGTTCGTCATCGGACACCGTCTGCACGAAATGCATGTACCCGTCCAGGACGACACTGCCTTCCCCGAGCGCCCCGACCACCTGGCGGAACCGGTCGGAGATCACGGTCGCATAGGGGAAATCGCCCTTGTACAGCACCAGATGGTCATCCACATAGCGGGCGTAGGAATAATACGGCGGGATGGAGACGCGTCCCGGCTCGGACAGGCCCAGGAGGCTCAGGTAGCCCCGGTCCTCCCGGTTGGACTTGGACTCCACCAGCACCAGGACCGAAGAAGACCCGTAGTCAGGGTTGAAATAGGTGAAAATGCCCGAATACTGCGCCCGGCCGTTGGCGCCGGTGCTGTAGAAGAAGTGCGAATTGTCCGCGAGCCGCACCCCGCTCCGGATCCGTTCGTTGAACAGGGCGTCCGTCGCGAGCGAAGGGGTCGGGAGGATCACGGAAATGTCGTAATCCTGGGAAATCCGGGTCAGGTAGGAATTCACCAGGCGCCCCCGGATCATTTCGTAGCTGTTGTCCAGCAGGGAGAGCGCGCCGATCACCGAATCCCCGGAAATGGCGCTTTCCGCGGCCCGCAGCTGGAGTTCCAGGCTGATGTCGCGGTCCATCGCGAGGCGGTTCGCCCACACCTCCATCCGGTTCTTCTCCTTCTGGAAGCCCAGCAGGGAGGACGCGATGGCGAAATACGCGCCGGCGACGACGGCGAACACCAGCCGGCCGGTCCGCGAGAACATATCGTAGCGGATCCTCGCCAGGCGCCGCAGGAGCGGGGAAAGCAGCTGGACGAGGAGCGGGATGGTGAGCGCCAAGGCCAGGAAGGACAGGTACACGACGGCCGTATAGGCATCGATGAGGTTGACCTTGTAGAGCTCCAGGCAGATGCCGGAATTGAAGACGATGCTCTTGAAGGCCAGATGGATATACGCGCAGATGGCGGCGACGGCCGCCACGGCCAGCGCCATCGCGACGATGTCCCGCACGCGCGAATCCTTGCGGCGGAACCGCCGCAGGAGGGTCCACCGGATGGAGTACAGCGAAATGACGAGCGTGGTCACCAGCAGGTTCACCAGCACGACCGCGCCGAGGGAGTAGAAGAAGGGGCCGTCGGCGTAGAGCAGCGGGGAGAACAGCTGGGACGCCTGGCCGAGCTGCCGGCCATACAGGTAGATCCCGCCGATGAACCCCGTCTGGAGAAGGCCGGCCGCGAGGGCCGCCGGGACCGTCGGCCGCACGTTCAGGAGGAGGATTGTCCCGAGGAGGAACAGGATGATGGACAGCCAGAACAGGAAGACATTGAGGCGTTCCGGCTCGGAGACGGTTTCCGCCGCGATCTTGAACACGGGCGTCCCGTTCGCCACCACGGGGACGCCCACGCTGCCCGTGAGCGGCTGGACCGAATACCGGTCGCTCAGGCGGAAACGCGGGTTCACCCCGTTGAAAGGGCTGGATTTCAGTTCATTGATCACCTCCAGGCCCACGATCACGGTCCGGTCCTCTTCCCGGATGGAACGGGCCAGGTACCACTTCGGTCCGTAATTGACATAGGTCACCGCCGAGGAGAGCGCCGCCAGCGGGGAGGCCGCGTTGCTGCGGCCGTCGCCCAGCCGCTGGATGAGGGTCCGGGGGCGGATGTCGTCGTTGCGGAGCGGGAACTGATGGGCCCAGGACTGGAGGGTGTCCTCCCGGTACCGGTACACGACCATGTCCTCCGGCAGATCCTCCAGGCGGAGCCATGCGTCCGGGTCGGCCTCCAGGGCCTCGGTCGCAAAACTGTCCAGCAGGGCGAGCCGCTGCTCCACGCGGCGGCCCAGGTCGCGGGCCGTGGACTCCATATCCGGGTGCGACTGGTTCGCCAGCAGGGAGGCCGCCAGCAGCACCAGGGCGACGGAAAGGACCGCCACCCCCGTCCAGAACCGTATGCGGAGGGTTTTATTCATGGTGATAGGGCTCCCCCCTGATGATGGTGAAAGCCCGGTACAGCTGCTCTGCAAAAATCGTTCTCACCATCTGGTGGGAGAACGTCATCCGGGACAGGGACACGAGACCCTCGGCCCGGTCATAGACCTTCCGGGAGAAGCCGTAGGCGCCGCCGATGACGAACACCAGCGACTTCCCGCCCCGGGCGAGCCGCTGCCGGATCCAGTCCGCCCACTCGACGGACCGGTACTCCTTGCCGCGCTCGTCCAGGAGGACGACGGCGTCTCCGGGAGCTATCTGCCGGAGAATCAGCTCTCCCTCCTTCTCCTTGATCTGTTCCTGGGAGAAGGCCGACACGTTCTTCAGCTGGGGGATCTCGACGACCGAGAAGGGAACATAATGCTTCAGCCTGGACACATAGAGGTCCAGGCCGTCTCTCACCCACTGCACGTCGGTCCGGCCGACTGTCACGAGTTTCACGTCCATTCTTTCGCAAAGATACGCTTTCGGCTCGGTATTTGCAAGCAATAAATGCCGATGAAACGGTTGTTCACAACGCTTGCAGCCCTCCTGCTGCTTACCGTTACGGGGCTCTCCGCCCAGGACAAAGGCTACGACGTCTTCGTCCCCATCGGCAAATACATTGCCCAGGGGGACGCCTCCAGCCTTTCGGCCTGGTTCGCCGACAACCTGGAAGTCTCCATCATCTCCTCCACCCGCAACTGCTCCAAGACCCAGGCCCGCCAGATCGTCAAGACCTTCTTCGACGCCTACACCCCGCGCTCCTTCGACATCTCCCACAAGGCCTCCCGCTCCAATATGAAATACGCCCTGGGCCAGCTCAGCGCCGGCGGCGAAGTTTTCGTGGTGACGATCTTCGTCTCCTCGAAGGCGGACGGCACGTACCAGATCCAGCAGTTCAAGATTGACCGCCAGACGGCGGTCTACTAATGAAAATTTGCATAAAACCTTGTAAATCGTTATTTTTGTGGGTTGAATTGTGAGACCGACGATTTTTAACGATTAAAACTATATTTATGGCAACAACAGCTGACCTCAAGAACGGAATGTACATCATGTTCAACGGCAAGCCCTGCGTCGTGGTGTATTTCCAGCACGTGAAACCCGGCAAGGGTCCCGCCTTCGTCAAGACGAAACTCCGCAACCTCGAAAACGGCCGCATCCTGGAGAACACCTTCACCGCGGGCGTCAAGCTCGACACCATCACCGTGGAGCGCCGCCCCTACCAGTATCTGTACGATGACGGCGAGGCCTTCAACTTCATGCACGAAGAGACCTACGAGCAGATCACCCTTCCCCACGACGTCGTGGAGAACGCGGACCTGATGAAGGAAGGCCAGCGCGTGGAGATGATGTTCCTCACCGAACCCGAGGAGCGCTGCCTCACCTGCGAGCTCCCCACCTACGTGACCCTCGAAGTCACCTACAGCGAGCCTGCCGTCAAGGGCAACACCGCCTCCACCTCCGCCCTGAAGGAAGTCACCCTGGAGACCGGCGCCAAGATCATGGTTCCCCTCTTCATCGAGACCGGCGAAATCATCACCGTCAACACCACCGACCGCTCCTACGGCCAGCGCGTGAAATAAGGTCTTCCCGGAGAAAAAGAGAACCGGTCCCTTTCGGGGCCGGTTTTTTTGTCTAGATCACGTAATCCTCGATATCCTTCACGCTCACGGGATTGCTGCCCAGGATGAGCAGCCGTTCCACGACGTTGCGGAGCTCGCGGATGTTGCCGGTCCAGGATTTCTGCACGAGCATGTCGATGGCTTCCTTTGAGAACTCCTTGCGGGGCATCGCGGTTTCGGAGCAGATCTGGTCCAGGAAGTGATTGATGAGCAGCGGGATGTCATCCTTGCGCTCGTCCAGGGTGGGGACCTTGATGACGATGACGCTGAGGCGGTGGTAGAGGTCCTCGCGGAAGTTGCCCTTCTTGATCTCCTCGGCGAGGTTCTTGTTCGTGGCGGAGACTACGCGGACGTTCACGGTGATGTCCTTGTCGGAGCCCACGCGGGAGATCTTGCGCT
>CAMNGM010000087.1 GCA_946538425.1 uncultured Bacteroidales bacterium
GTGGTGGTGAAGGCCGCGCCTCCGGTGGTCACCCGCGTTCCCGCAAGGGTCTGCCTGCAAAGGGCTACAAGACCCGCAACCCGAAGGCCGTGTCCAATAAGTTCATTATTGAAAGACGTAAGAAATAACGGAATAAACTAACAGATTATGAGTCGTTCACTTAAAAAAGGACCGTACATTCAGGAAGCTTTGGAGAACAGGATTCTCGCTATGAATGACGGCAGCAAGAAGAAAGAGGTTGTCAAGACTTGGTCCCGTGCCAGCATGATTTCCCCTGACTTTGTCGGCCATACGATCGCCGTCCACAACGGCAACAAGTTCATTCCGGTTTACGTGACGGAGAACATGGTGGGCCACAAGCTCGGCGAATTCGCTCCTACGCGGACTTTCAGAGGCCACGCCGGCAACAATAAGAAATAATGTTTAAAGGAGATTGACATTATGGGTAAGAGAAAAAGACTGATGGCCGAGCGCCTGAAAGAAGCCAAGAAGCAGACCGCTATCGCCGTATTGAAAGATGCCCCCACTTCGCCCCGGAAGATGCGCCTTGTCGCTGACACCGTTCGCGGAGTCGAGGTGAATCACGCCCTGGACCTCCTCCACTTCTCCAAGAAGGAGGCCTCCGTCCGTCTCGAGACGCTGCTCCGCAGCGCCATCGCCAACTGGGAAGCCAAGAACCAGGACCAGGCGAAGGAACTCGAAGAGGGCAACGTCATCGTCAAGACCATCATGGTCGACGAGGGCCGCACGCTGAAGCGCATCCGTCCGTGCCCGCAGGGCCGCGCCGGCCGCATCCGCAAGCGTTCCAACCACGTCACCATCATCCTGGACGTCAAAAAAGCAGTGGAGGAATAAACTATGGGACAGAAAACCAATCCTATCAGCAACCGTATCGGTATCACCCGTGGTTGGGACTCCAACTGGGTCGGCGGCAACTACGCCGAGAAGATCGCCGAGGATTATGAGATCCGCAAGTACCTGGGAAGCCGCCTCGCGAAGGCCAGCCTCTCCCGCATCATCATCGAGCGCACCCTGAAGCTCATCACCGTCACCATCCACGCCGCCCGTCCGGGTGTCATCATCGGCAAGGGCGGTGAGCAGGTCGACAAACTGAAGGAAGAGCTGAAGCGGGTCACCAAGAAGGATGTCCAGATCAACATCTTCGAGGTGAAGCGCCCCGAGGTCGACGCCACCATCGTCGCGGACAGCATCGCCCGTCAGATCGAGGGCCGCGTGAGCTACCGCCGCGCCATCAAGATGGCCATCGCCACCGCGATGCGCGTGGGCGCCGAGGGCATCAAGGTCCAGATCAGCGGCCGCGTGGGCGGCGCCGAAATCGCCCGCTCCGAGATGTTCAAGGAAGGCCGCACTCCGCTGCACACCTTCCGTGCCGACATCGACTACGCCCTGGCCGTGGCCAACACCCAGATGGGTACCATGGGTATCAAGGTGTGGATCTGCAACGGTGAGAAGTACGGCAAGCAGGACCTCTCCCCGAACGCCGGCTTCGCCGCGAACGCCCAGGCTCCGGCCGGCGGACGTCGTGAAGGTGGCCGTGGCGACCGCCGCGGAGGCCGTGGCGACCGTCGTGGGGACCGTGGCGAGCGCCGCGAGCGTCGTGACGACCGCGACCGCCGCTAATCCCGGCAGCCATACACTAAGAAAGGCACTCCTCCTTGCGGGGAGTGTTTTTTTGTGTGTATGCCGGTCGAATCTTCGGGCACGTCAATGCCTGGTTTTGCTCCCGAGCGGCCGGCATCGCGGCGTTCGGGCACGGAAAGGTCCGATTTTGAGCCTGGACCCTATGCGGTTAAGGCGAAAATTATGCTTATCTTTGCGGGGATTAATGCGATTGACGATGAAACGATTGATTTTGATCCTGGTGGCGCTGGCGGCGGCCTTGACGATGGCCGCACAGGTGCGCCCGCAGAGCAACCATACGGTGTCCACGACCCTGGGTCTGGGCCTGGAGTACGGGTTCGAATGGGCCTTCGCCGGTCAGGCGACGGTCATAGGCCGGGTCGGGTACGCGTCCAAGGATTTCACGCTCCGCAGCGCGTTGGACAATTTCCAGTGGAGTACGACGATGGCGCCGATGGTGACGCTGGAGCCGCGGTACTACTTCCTGATGAACTGGCGCGAGGCCCACGGGAAGTATACGGCCGGCAATTCGGCTGAGTTCTTCAGCGTGCCGACGACCCTGACCCTCGCCAAGGATGCGAAAGGCATCGGCGAGCTGGCCGTTTCGCCGGTGCTCGGCGTGCGGCGGGCCTTCGCCCGGCACTGGTTCCACGAGTTCACCGCCGGGGCGGACCTCCTGTGCTATCCTGCCTTCATCGTGACGCCGCACGTCGGCTATCGGATCGGATTTATATTCTAACCCCAAGCATATATGAAATTCAACCTGACGCTCCTGGCTGCCGCGCTTGCCGTGGCCGCCTGCTCCCCGAAGGCCGGCAAGACCACCCAGGTCGTGGGCCAGTTCGCCGAAAACGCCCCCGAGACCGTACGCATCGTCCTCGGCGAGTCCGTCGACACCACCGTCACCGTGACGGACGGCCGTTTCCAGGTCGCCATCCCGACGAACCTCACCGACTTCGCGTATGTCGAGACCGACTTTGCGCCCATCTCCTTCATCTCCGACGGCTCCCGGATCACGGTGGATCCGGTGGCCGGCACCGCCGTCTCTTCGAACAAGAAGGGCGCCCAGGCCCGTTATGCGGCCTACAACGCCTGGATGGAGAAGTTCATGGCCGACTACCGCGCCAAGATCGCCGAGTTCGGCGAGGACGAGGAGGCGGCCGAGAAGTATTTCAACGGCATCATCGAACAGTTCAACGACTACCAGAAGGAGACGGCGAAGGCCAATCTGGACAACATCGTGGGCCTGATGGCCATCAGCCAGATCACCGAGGACGACCCGGCCGGACAGGTCGAGCTGCTGAACGGTCTCTCGGACGAGATGAAAGCCCATCCGCAGGCCGCCCATATGCTCGCCTCCTTCGAGAAGCTCGCCAAGACCGGCGAGGGCCAGCCCTTCGTGGACTTCACCGTCATCCAGGACCCGGAGCATCCGGAGACTTCCACCGTCAAGTTCTCCGACTACATCGGGAACGGCAAGTTCGTCCTGGTCGATTTCTGGGCCTCCTGGTGCGGTCCGTGCCGCGAGGAGATGCCGAATCTCAAGAACGTGTACGAGACCTACGCAGGTGACCGGTTCGATATGCTCAGCATCGCCGTGGCAGACCGCCTGGCCGACTCGAAGGCGGCCGCCCAGGAACTCGGCATCAGCTGGAACCAGATCGTGAACGCCCAGCAGGTCCCGCTCGAAATCTACGGCATCGACGCCATCCCGCACATCATCCTCTTCGGCCCGGACGGCACGGTCCTCAAGCGGAACCTCCGCGGCGAGGCGATCGGCGAGGCGGTGAAGGAGGCCCTGGGCCTGTAGGAGATTCCCGGTCAAGCCGGGAATGACGGAAAAGGTCATGGCCGGCCCCGACCGGCCCTCTATACGGAATGACAGTAAGGGAAAAAATAGCGCTCTTTCCGCATTCCCCCGGCGTTTACCGGTATTATGACGCCGCGGGGAATGTCATCTATGTGGGGAAGGCGAAGGACCTGCACAAGCGGGTCGCGCAGTACTTCGTGCCGCCGGAACGGCTGACCACGAAGACGCGCATCCTCGTGTCCAAGATCGCCGATGCGCAGTACTCGGTCGTGGACACGGAGGCCGACGCCCTGCTGCTGGAGAACAACCTCATCAAGCAGTACAAGCCCCGCTACAACATCCTTCTGAAGGACTCCAAGACCTATCCCTGGATCTGCGTGACGGGGGACGAGTTCCCGCGGGTGTTCATCACCCGGCGCATCGACAAGTCCCGCGGGAACCGGTATTTCGGCCCCTACAGCAGCGTGATGCACGCGCGGAACCTCGTGGACTTCTTCCGGGAGACCTATCCCCTGCGCTCCTGCAACCTGAACATCACGTCCGAGGCCATCCTCAAGGGGAAGTTCCGGCCCTGCCTGGACTTCCACATCGGCCGCTGCAAGGCTCCCTGCATCGGCAAGATCTCCCAAAAGGAGTATGCCGACAACATCGACGAGATCGTCCGCATCCTGACGGGCCGGGGCGGGGAAGTCATCCGGCACTACAAGACCCTGATGGCCGAGGCGGCGGAGCGGCTGGAGTTCGAGGACGCCCAGGTGTACAAGGACAAGATCCGGACCCTGGAGAAGCACTACGCGAAATCCATCATCACCTCCGCGACGGACACCAGCGCCGACGTCTTCTCCCTGGTGCTGGACGCCAACGAGGCCTTCGGCAACTTCCTCCGCATCCGCGGCGGCGCCATCGTCCAGTCCCTGAACCTGGGCTTCCGCTGCGGCATCGAGGAGGAGCCCGCGTCCATCCTGTCCGCCTTCGTCGCCGAGATCGAATCCAAGTTCGGCGACCTGTCCAAGGAGGTCATCGTCCCGTTCCTGCCGGACGTGGAGATCGACGGGGTGGAGTTCCGGATCCCGGTCCGGGGCGACAAGCTCGCCCTGCTGGAGCTCAGCGCCAAGAACGCGAAGGAGTTCCATTTCCACAGCATCAAGCAGCGCGAGCACACGGACCCGGACCAGTTCCGCCTGAGCGTGATGGAGGAGCTCCGGAAGGCCCTGGAGATGAAGGAGCTGCCGCGCCATATGGAGTGCTTCGACAACTCCAACATCCAGGGGACGAACCCCGTGGCCTCCTGCGTCGTGTTCCGCGACGCGGAGCCCTCCAAGAAGGATTACCGCCGGTTCAAGATCAAGACCGTCATCGGCGCGAACGATTTCGCGTCGATGAAGGAGGTCGTGAACCGCCGCTACGCCCGGATGCTGGAAGAGGCGCCGGACGACCTGCCGCAGCTGGTCGTGATCGACGGCGGCAAGGGCCAGCTGGACGCGGCCTACCAGGCGCTTGCGGAGCTGGGCCTGACGGAGAAGCTCACGGTCGTGGGCCTGGCGAAACGCCTGGAGGAGGTGATCCGCGTGGGCGACCCGTATCCCCTGTTCATCGACCGCAATTCGCAGGCCCTGAAGGTGCTCCAGCGCATCCGCGACGAAGCGCACCGCTTCGGCATCACGTTCCACCGCAACCTCCGCTCCAAGGCCGCCATCCAGAGCGCCCTGCGCGAGATCAAGGGCGTGGGCGAGAAGACCGAGCAGCGCCTGCTGCTCCACTACGGCTCCGTCGCGAAGATCGCCCAGGCGCCCCTGGAGGACCTGTCGGCCCTGGTGGGCGCGGAGCTGGCGGTGAAGATCCACGATTATCTGAATGAATAGAGATTTCTCGACAAGCTCGAAATGACAAGAGGTTGCTCGAAATGACAAAAGGTCGCTCGAAATGACAAGAGGTTGATCGAAATGACAAAAGGTTGATCGAAATGACAAAGGTGAACGACAAGACTTTCAACAAATGGTTCAACACCTTCATCCTCGTGGGGATGGCGGTGGTGACGGTGGTGGTGACGGCCCTGAAGTTCCGTGACGCGGACAGCGGGCGGGCGATGCTGGTGATATCGGCCTTCGGGTCGCTGATGGGCGTCCTTTGCACGGTCCTGGCGGCGAACGGCCGGATTCTGACGTTCCTGTTCGGGATCCTGGACGTGTCCATCTACGGGGTGATGTGCCTCGTTGGTACCCGGTACGGGAACGCCGCCTTGCATCTGCTGTACTTCCTGCCGATGCAGTTCGTGGGCTATTTCCAATGGCGGAAACGGGGCGCCGAGCAGAAGGAGAAGGTGCAGGCGCGCCGGCTCACCGGCAAGCAGTGGCTGCTGTACGGCGGCATCTTCCTCGTCGGCCTCATCGCGGCCTACTTCATCCTGGCCGCCCTGGACAAGACGGAGGCGGCGGGCTTCGTGAAGTGGCTCGTCTTTCTGGACGCCTTCTCGATGATGTGCAACATCATCGGCCAATATCTCCTGTCCACGGCCTTTATGGAGCAGTGGTATTTCTGGATCGGGGTGAACGTCTCGACCATCCTGATGTGGGTTCTCACCCTGCGCGTGGATCCGGATTCGGCCTTCGCGCACATCTACATCGTCAAGTACAGTTTCTACCTGCTGAACTCCCTGAACGGGCTCCGGATCTGGTACAATCTGAGTCGCGGGGAAACGGCATGATGTTTGATTTGGCTGGGAATACTTTCTTTTTTCGGAAATTTTTGCTTACTTTGCACTGTTAATGCGAAAAACGGTAATAAAACTATAAACTAAAATCTGACTGTTATGACTAAAGAAGAAATCGCAAAGCAGGTCAAGGATATCATCGTCGACAAGCTCGGCGTTGAGGAATCCGAGGTCACCGAGACCGCCAGCTTCACCAACGACCTGGGTGCCGACTCCCTGGACACCGTCGAGCTCCTGATGGAATTCGAGAAGGTCTTCGGCATCAAGATTCCGGATGAGGAAACCAGCGGGATCGACACCGTCGGCGCCGCCATTGAAAAAGTGACTGAAAAGCTCGGCGAGTAATCGCGCGACACATCAAAACGAAGATCCGGCTCGGAAGAGCCGGATCTTTTGTTTGTCAATTTACCGGGGGAAGACCCCCGGACCCCCTCCGTCGGCTTCGCCTCCGAGGTTACGGATCTTTGAACTGTTCTCGTTCGTTCATTTAACGAGAGTGATTCCCGGACCCCCTCCGTCGGCTTCGCCTCCGAAAACGAGGATCAGCCTTTCGGGACGGAGAAGGTTACGCGCAGGGTCGGGATCCGCTTGGCTCCGGGAAGGAGGAGCGGGCAGGAGGCCGGGTTCGTCGCCGTGGAGGCGGGTCCGTTGAGGATGGCGCGGTAGTAGCGGTCCTTGTCCAGTTCCTGCGTGGTGCTGT
>CAMNGM010000088.1 GCA_946538425.1 uncultured Bacteroidales bacterium
CGGGCTTCGAGGTCGGCGACCATCGCCTCCAGTTCCTTGATTTTCTTCTCTAAATCCATAACGCGTCGAATCAGTTCTTCGTTTTCGTGATTGTCGATGACCGGGGTTTGCGGGGCGGGCGGGGTCATCGTTCCGCCCGTGAGGATGCTCATCAGCTTGCGGTTCATCGCCCGGCACATGATCTGGGTGAGCAGGAGGCCGGAGGCGCCGACGATGCCGCCGACGGCCACCAGGAACACGTCGCCGACGGCCATGCCGGCGATGGAGCCGGCCACGCCCGACAGCGAGTTGAGCAGCGAGATGGTGATGGGCATATCCGCTCCGCCCACGCGGAGGGAGAACCAGAGGCCGAAGAGGGAGGCGGACACGAACGCGCCCACCAGGCACACGGTCAGGCCGATGCCGCCGGCAAAGGCGCCCGCCACCACAAAGGCCAGCGTGAGCGCCAGGAACAGCAGGGTGCACAGGGCGTGGGCCTTCCAGACGACCGGCTTCTGCGGAAGAATCCGGTGCAGCTTGCCGGCCGCGACCAGGCTGCCCACCAGCGTCACCATCCCCACGGCCACCGCCAGAAGCGCGGTGAACCGCACGAAGGCGGTGTCGCCGTGGACGGACAGGAGGCCGACCAGGGCCGATGCGCCGCCGCCGAGGCCGTTGAACAGGGCCACCGTCTGCGGCATCTGGATCATCTGCACCCGGGCGGCGAGGAGGCCGCCGACGAGCGCGCCGACGAGGATGGACACATAAATGGTCCAGACCGACACGACGCCGGCGAAGAAGAGCGTGCCGACGACCCCGCAAAGCATCGCGAAGGCCGACAGCAGGTTCCCCGCGACGGCCGTCCGGACCTTGCTCATCATCGAGATCCCGGCGAGCACGAGCACCGCCAGGACCGCACTGAGTATGATCTGAAGCGCCGGCATCCCCTACTTCTTTTTCTTGTCGAACATCTTCAGCATCCGGTGCGTGACCCCGAAGCCGCCGAACACATTGACCGCCGCCAGCACGATGGCCAGGCCGCCGGCGAGCTGGGCCCAGAAGCCGTCCCCGGCAAGGAACGCGGTGCCCGTCGCCACGATGGCGCCGACGATCGTCACCCCGGACAGGGCGTTCATCCCGGACATCAGCGGCGTATGGAGCAGGCTGGGCACGGTCCTGATGACGAAATATCCCAGGACCGCGCTCACGACAAAGACTGCGACCAGAATCAGCGGGTGTATCATAAGCCCATCGCTTCGCGGGCGCCCTGATGGACCAGCTGGCCGTCGATGCACACCAGCGACTTCTGGATGATCTCATCGCTGCGGTCCAGGACGACCTTTCCGTCCTTGACCAGGTAGCGCACGAGGTTGTAGAGGTTGTTGGAGAACATCCAGGTGGAGCTTGTCGGCAGGAGGCCGGGGATGTTCTTCACCCCCATCAGCGTCACGCCGTACTTGGTCTCGATGCCGCCCTTCGGGGTGAGCTCGCAGTTGCCGCCCTGGTCGATGGAGATGTCCACGATGACCGAGCCTTTCTTCATTCCCTTCACCATCTCTTCCGTGATGATGACCGGGGCGATCTTGCCGGGGATGAGGGCGGAGCAGAAGACGATGTCCATCTCCTGGATGGTCGCCTTCAGGGCTTCCTGCTCCTGGACGAGGACGTCGGCCGGCAGCCGGTTGGCATAGCCGCCTTCGGCGATGGCGAGCTCCGGCGGAACGGTGGTATCGACCACCTTCGCGCCCAGGGACATCGCGTTCTCGGAGGCCATCGGCCGGATATCGGCCGCATAGGTGATGGCGCCGAGGCGCTTCGCGGTCGCCAGGGCCTGCAGGCCGGCGACGCCCACGCCGATGACCATCACCTTGGCCGGCTTGATCTGGCCGACGGCGGTGAACATCTGGGGGACGAAGGTCGTGAGCATATTGGCCGCCATCAGGATGCCCTTGTAGCCGGCGCAGGTGCTCATCGAGGTGAGCGCGTCCATATTCTGGGCGCGGGAAATACGCGGAATGCCGTCCAGGGTGATGGCCGTCACGCCCTTGGCGGAGAGCGCCTTCACCATCTCGTGGTTCACCGGGGAGGCCGGGTGGATGAAGGTGATGAGGACCTGGTCCTTGTGCATCATATCCACTTCGTGCTTGTGCAGGGCCTCGTTCATCAGGGGTTCCTTGACCTTGAGGATCATCTCCGCGCGGTCGTAGATCTCCTGCGGGTTGTCGACGATCTCGGCGCCGGCCTGGACATAATCCTCGTCGTGATAGAGGGCGCCGTCGCCGGCGTGGCGCTCCACGAGCACCTTAAAACCATCCTGAACGAATTTCCCCACCGTTTCGGGGGTGGCGGCTACACGCGCTTCGTCGTGCATGATTTCCTTGGGAATACCGATAATCATAGTAACAAGTGTTAGTAATAATGCGGTTAAATGCGTTGATAAAGTTACACATTTTAACCATTCGTTGTACTATTTCAACGAAATTATTATTACTGACACGGGTTACCGCTTGGAAAGGGGTTCGTATTTCCGCTCTCCGGCCACATTCATATAGGCCGGACGGATGATCCGCTTGTCGTCGAAATTCAGCTCCTCGATCCGGTGGGCGCACCAGCCCACGATGCGGGACATCGCGAAGATGGGCGTATAGAGCTCCCGGGGAATGCCGATCATCTCATAGATGAAGCCGGAATAGAAGTCCAGGTTGGCGCAGATGGGACGGGACGAATTGCGGCGGGCCCGGATGCACGCAAGGCCCCGCTCCTCGATCTTGCACAGGAACTCGTACTCTTGGGTCCGTCCCTTCTCCTCGGCCAGCAGCCGCGCCTGCTCCTTCAGATTCACGGCGCGGGGGTCGCTGATCGTATACACGGCGTGCCCGAGGCCGTAGATGAGCCCCGTCTGGTCATACGCCTCCTTGTCCAGCATCCGGTTCAGGTAGGCGTCGATCTCCTCGGTATCGTTCCAGTTCCGGATGACTTCCCGCAGGTGCTGGAACATATCGGCCACCATGATGTTGGCGCCACCGTGGAGGCGTCCCTTCAGGGAGCCGATGCCGGCGGCGATGGACGAGTACGTGTCCGTCCGCGAGGAGCTCGTCACGCGGACCGTGAAGGTCGAGTTGTTACCGCCCCCGTGCTCCGCCTGCGTGATGAGCAGCAGGTCCAGCATCTGTGCCTCCAGCGGCGTGTACTCGCTCTTGAGCATAAAGAGAAAGTTCTCGGCCAGGGAAAGGTTCTCCTGGGGATGGCGGATGTGGAGCCCCCGCCCCTGCACGGAATGCCGGTAGCAGTTGTAGGCATAGGCGATGATGGTCGGGAACTTCGCGATCAGGTCGATGGACTGGCGCATCAGGTTGTCCCGGGACAGGTCCTCCGGATTGGCGTCGAAGGTGTACATCTCCAGGACGCAGCGCGCCAGGATATTCATGATGTTGGAGCCCTCCAGGTCGATGATGTGGACCATCGAACGGTGGTCCAGGGGCATCCTGGAGTTCAGCAGCTCGCGGAAGGAGTCCAGTTCCTCCCGGTCGGGCAGGTCGCCCGAAAGCAGCAGGTAGGCCACCTCCTCGAACCCCAGCCGGTTCTCCTTCCGGAGCGGCGCGATCAACTCGCTGAGCTCGTACCCGCGGTAAAACAGCTTGCCCTCCACGGGAGTCAGACGGCCGTCCTCCTCCCGCTGGTAGCCGACGACATTGCCGACTTTCGTCAGGCCCACCAGGACACCTGACCCGTCCTCGTTCCGCAAGCCGCGCTTGACGCCGTACTTGGGGAACAGGGAGCTATCGATCCGGCTGACGCCCTTCACCCGGTCCGCCAGCTTGTATATCAGATAATCCTTGTTCATCTAACGCGTACCGAAATGGGAAGAAGGGTTCATCATCGCGATGAGCGCGTCGCCGAACTCCTTGGTTCCGACGCACTTGCCGTGTTTGACGGATTCGGCGACATCCGAGGTGGAAATGCCCTGGCGCAGCACGCGCTCCATCGCCGTGACGATGAGCTTCGCCGCATCGTTCCAGCCGATGTGCTCCAGCATCATCGCGGCGGAGAGGATCAGCGAACTGGGGTTCGCCACATTCTTGCCCTCGATGTCGGAGGCGACCCCGTGCGTCACTTCGAAGATGCCGTGGCCGGTCTCGTAATTGATGTTGCCGCTCGGGGCCATCCCGACGCCGCCGACCTGGGCGGCCAGCACGTCGGAAATGTAGTCGCCGTTCAGGTTCAGCGTGGCGATGACGCTGAACTCCTCCGGATTGGAGATGGCGTTCTGCAGGAACGCGTCGCAGGTGATGCCCGTCACGACCAGCCGGCCCGAGGAGAGGTACGGTCCGAACTCCCGTTCGGCCAGTTCGTAGGCCCAGTTGCAGAAGGCGCCCTCGGTATATTTCATAATATTGCCGTTGTGGACCAGGGTCACGCTGCGGCGGTGGTGGCTCAGCGCATATTCGATGGCCTGGCGGACCAGGCGCTCCGTACCCTCCTTAGAGACGGGTTTCACGCCGTACGCTGCGGTTTCCGGGAAGCGCACCTTGGTCTCCTTGAGCTCCTCGGTGAGGAACTTGCTGAACTTTTCGGCATTCTCGGAGCCGAACGGCCATTCGATGCCGGCATAGACGTCCTCCGTGTTCTCGCGGAACACGGTGATGTCGATCCGCTCCGGATATTTCACCGGGGAATAGACGCCATAGAAATAGCGGAAGGGGCGCACGCAGGCATAGAGGTCCAGCGCCTGGCGCAAGGCTACGTTCAAAGACCGGACACCCCGTCCTGCAGGCGTATTCAGCGGGCCTTTCAGGCCGACGCGATACTCCTGGAAGGCCGCGACCGTTTCATCCGGCAGGTAGGAGCCGCGTTTCTTGAACGCCTCCTGACCGGCTTCCACCTCCAACCACTCGATCGAGCGGTTTCCCTTGAACGCCTGCTTGACGGCCGCATCCACGACCGCGCGGCAGACCGGAGAGATTTCCTTTCCAATTCCATCGCCCGTGATGAACGGAATGGTGACAGCATCAGGGACCCTCAGGCCCGTGGGGGTTTTCGTAATCTTGGACATAACAACTACTAACTAAAAATGGACTTGGGCAAAAATACTAAAATTTTTAAATTACCAAATTGTGATAATTTTCGCCCTTCCAGGCCATTCGGCTTAGTATTTTCGGCCAGAATGCCAAGATTCGCTACTTATCTGACGGCGAAAATCGCCTTCCGGAAGAATACTCTAATTAAACGGCCGATTCAGCAAAAATGCAAATCATTCATTCGGCTGCATTTTTATTCTATTTTGCCGCCTTTTTCTCGCCCAGGACCGCCCAGCGGACGAAAGGAATCCGGCGGAGGATTTCGTACAGCAGCGGAGACAGGGTGAAGACGGCCACGGCCAGGATCGCATACATCGACCACGGCGGCAGCTGGGTGTAGGTTTTCATCATATAGCCCAGGCTGGCGATCACCAGGTAATGGACGATGTAGATGCCGTAGCTGCTCTTGGTCATATAGGCCGAGAACGGGCTGGTGCAGTCGAACTTCGCCTGGAACCAGGCCATCATCGCGAGGCACATCAGCCAACCGTAGATGCAGTTCAGCGGGCTGCCCAGGTACTGCGGCGACGTGTTGTCCTGGCCGAAGGTGGTGCCGATGAGGATGCCGCCGGCGACGACCGCGCAGGCCATCAGGGGAATCCAGGCCTTGCCCAGCTTCTCCTGCACCTCGTCATGGGAGAACACGAAGTAACCCAGCAGGAAAGGAATGAGGTAGAAAAGGGGCTTGTACAGGTTCAGGAGGCCGTCCAGCGTGGCCGGGCGGGGGTTCTTGACCAAGGTCTGCTCGCCGAGCCAGAACAGGACGCCGAGCAGGATGATCCAAAGGATGTTCGCCTTGCCGCACCAGGTCCAGAGCTTGTCCTGGCGGTCCAGCGCCCGCACCGCGAGGAGCACGAGGCACAGCAGCCAGAGCACCTGGACGAACCAGAGCGGGCCGGTGCCGGAGAACGCCATGATGAAATACTTGACCACACCGGGGACTCCCTCGAACACGCCTTGCCTTTCGGCCACGACCGTATTGAAATACCCCACCATCCAATGGAACACGAGCAGGCCGATGGTGCCGGGAACCAGCAGTTTCCGGGTGCGGGCCTTGAACCATTCCTTGGCGGGATACTTCTGCAACGCGTACCGCGCGCTGATGCCTGCGAGGAGGAACAGTAGCGGCATGAAGAAGGGATACAGGATGTACATCACCACGTCCTGGTACTGGGGGCACTGCGGGTACTCGCCGAAACCGCCGATGCCGCCGAACACCCCCTTGTTGTTGTAGAAGTAAATGACGTGGTAGACCAGCACCAGAAGCACCGTCGCCCAGCGCAGGTTGTCGATCCAATGCTTTCTCATTTCGTCAGGCCCCCCATCGCCTGGTCGATCGCGCTCTGGAATATTTCCGTCTTGAGGAGGGCGATGCCGCGCTCGTCCCCGAGCATAATCAGGGCGTCGCCCGGCTTGATGCCATAGACATTGCGCGCGTCCTTGGGGATGACGATCTGTCCCTTGTCCCCCACCTTCACGACGCCGAAGATGTATTTGCCGTCTTTCTCTTGCATTTGTGGGAAAAGTTAGAAATTTCCCACAAATATAACGATTTTCCGGAAACGGACAAGACTAGAACTCCGCAATTGACAGCAAAGCCGTCGGCAGCAGCAGAAGAAGGCCGAGAACCAGCAGCACAAGGACCCCCTTCCAGACCCATTTCACCCACTTCGCATAGGGAATACGGGCCATCGCAAGGGCGGCGACGAGGACGCCGGAGGTGGGGGTGACCATGTTCGTGAA
>CAMNGM010000089.1 GCA_946538425.1 uncultured Bacteroidales bacterium
GGGTGCAGTGCAGGGCCTCGTAGCCGTTGCTCTTGGGATGCTTCACCCAGTCGCGGAGCCGTTCGGGCATATAGCGGTAGATGCCGGTGATGATGGAGAACACGTGATAGCACTGGTCGCGCTCCGACTCGCCGTTGTCCCGGTCGGGATCGAAGATGATGCGGATGGCATACAGGTCGTACACCTGCTCGAAGGGGATCTGCTTGACCTGCATCTTGTGCCAGGCCGAGTACGGCGTCTTCACCCGCTTCTTGATCTCATACCGGAAGCCGGCCTTCTTCAGGGCCTCGTCGATGGGCACGATGAAGGCGTTGATCTCCTTCGCCCGCTGCTGGATGTTCCGGTTGATCTTGGTGCTGATCTCCTGGTAGGCGTCCGGCTCCTTGTAGCGGAGCCAGATGTTCTCGAGCTCGGACTTGACGCTGTACAGGCCCAGCCGGTGGGCGAGCGGGATGAACACGAACATCGTCTCGCTCAGGATCTTGTCCCGCTTGTGCTCGGGCATAAACTCGATGGTGCGGCAGTTGTGCAGGCGGTCGGCCAGCTTGATCAGGACCACGCGCGGGTCGTCGTTCAGCGTGAGGAGGATCCGCTTGAAATTCTCCGCCTGGAGGCTCTGGGCGCTGAGGTCCTTGTTCTCGTTGTCCAGGACGTTCTTGATCTTGGTCAGGCCGTCCACGAGGCTGGCGATCTTGTCGCCGAAGCGGTCGCGGAGGTCGTCCACCGTAAAGTCGGTATCCTCCACGACGTCGTGCAGGAGCGCGGCGCAGATGGACTTGTAGCCCAGGCCGATGTCGTCCACGACGATCTGGGCCACCGCGATGGGATGGAGCATATACGGTTCCCCGCTGCGGCGGCGGACATTCTTATGGGCCTCGTTCGCAAACGCGTAGGCCTGACAGACAGTTTCCAGTTCACGGGCGTCCGCGCACCGCTTCGAGGCCGATGCATACAGCACCTGCCAGTCTCGGTCGATCAGCTCGTAATCTTTTTCGGTAAACTCGGAATAACTCATAGCACCTCACTCGGGTTCAGATGGTTCGCATGCTGGAAGGCATAGGACAGCTCGGCCCCGTACAGGACGATCGTCCATCCCAGGTTCAGCCAGATCATGAAGAGCGGGATGGCGGCGAGCACGCCGTAGATGGCGTTCTGCTTCGCGACCATCACCTGGGTCTCCAGGTAGAGATATTGCACGGCCGTGAAGCCGACGCCCGCGATGAGCGCCGCCTTGAAGGCAGGACGTGTCTTGACCACGGCCGCCGGCAGGTACTTGTACATCGCCGTCAGGATGAGAACGGACGCGCCGGCGAACAGGGCCCAGGACAGGAAGTTTTTCAAATGCTCCGAGAAGAACAGGCCGCTCGGAACGATATAGTCCAGCACCGTCGAATACACGACCGAGCCGGAGAAGAACAGGACGATCACGAAAGGGGACAGGATGAGGATGCCCAGGCCGATGCCGAGCACCCGGAAGAAACTGCGTTTCTCCTTCGCCTGCCACACGTTGTTGAACACGCGCCGGACCGTGAGCATCAGCGAGAGGAGGATCCACAGGAAGGAGGCCATGCTGATGAAGCCGAACAGGCCCGACTCCGCCGTCGAGATGATCTTCTCCGAGGCGGAGAGCAGGTCCTCGATCAGCGCCTGGTTGCTGACGTTCGCGTGCAGGAAGGCGCTGAACTGGTCGGCGATGCCGATCCCGTTCGTCAGGTACAGGCCGATGGCGATGAAGGGCACCACCGACATCATGCTCTGGTAGGCGAGGGCCGTGATCTGGTAGCCGATCTTCTGGTCGGAGAACACCTTGAGCATCACGAAGATGGTCTTGAGGTCCTCCACGCCCCGCTTCTTCCAGCGGGACAGGTCATCCACGTTCAGGTACCACATATCGTGCGTGATGAACCGGACGATCCGCTTGACGACGATGGTCGCCCAGCGGATCCGGACTTGCGTCCAATGCACGATGCGGTCCAACACTTTCATCGGTCTAGAACAGGGTCAATTCGGTATCGGTAGCCGCCGGCGCCTCGGGCAGAGCGCCTCCTGGCAGGAGCTTGCGGAACGCCTCCTCGTCCAGGATGGGGATACCCAAGGATTCGGCTTTCTTGATCTTCTCGGGACCGGGCTTGCTGCCGGCCAGCAGGAAGGCGGTCTTGCCGGATACGGAGCCGCTGTTCTTGCCGCCGTTGGCCTCGATGAGGGCCTTCATCTCGTCGCGGGAGACGGAGAAGTTTCCGCTGATGACGATGGTCTTGCCGGCGAGGGCGTCGGAGGCGTTCTCCGCCTTCCGGGCCACGGCCATCTGCAGGCCGGCCGCCTTCAGGCGCTCGATTTCCTTCAAGTGCCGCTCGTCGCGGAAATACTTGTACACGCTCTCGGCGATCACTTCGCCCACCTCGGGCACGGCGGCCAGTTCTTCCTTGGAGGCCTGCGCCAGCGTGTCGATGTCCCCGAAATGCCGGGCGATGTCCCGCGCCGTGGTCTCGCCCACATAGCGGATGCCGATGGCGAAGAGGACCCTCTCGAAAGGCACGTTCCGGGACTCCCGGAGGCTGTCCAGGAACCGCTGCGCCGCGCGCTCCTTCCAGCCGTCCAGCATCAGGAGCTGGCTTTCGCGGAGGTCGTAGAAATCGGCCGGGGTCTTCACCAGGTCCAGGTTGTACAGCTGGTCCACCGTGGCGTCGCCCGCGAGCACGTTCATCGCCTTGCGGCCCAGGAAGTGCACGAGCTTGCCCTTGATCTGCGTGGGGCAGCCGTCCGTGTTGGGGCAGAACCACTTGGCTTCGCCCTCGGGCTTCACGAGCGGCGTGCCGCAGTCGGGGCACACCGTCGGGAAGGCCGGGCGCTTTGCGCCGGGCTGCCGCCTGGATTCCTCCACGCCCGTGATCTTGGGAATGATCTCCCCGCCTTTCTCCACATACACCCAGTCGCCCTCGTGGATGTCCAGCATCGCCATTTGGTCCTCGTTCACGAGGGTGGCGCGCTTGACCATCGTCCCGGACAGGAACACGGGTTCCATATTGGCGACGGGCGTGACCGCGCCGGTGCGGCCCACCTGGTAGTCGATGGACAGGATGGGCGTGAGCGCCTGCTCCGCCTTGAACTTGTACGCGACAGCCCAGCGCGGGGATTTGGCCGTGTAGCCGAGCGTGCGTTGGGCGTCCAGTTCGTTGATCTTGATGACGATGCCGTCCGTGGCGTAGGGAAGCTGCTTGCGGGCGGTATCCCAATGGGCGATGAAAGCCTCGATCTCGTCGATGCCGTGGCAGATGCGGCGTTCGTCGGAGACGGGAAGACCCCACGACTGGGCGGCCTTCAGGGCTTCGTCGTGGGTGGGGTAGTCCACCTGCCCGACCGGGATGTGGTACAGCGTGCACATCAGGCCGCGGTTCGCCACTTCCTCCGGGTCCTGCAGCTTCAGCGAGCCGCTGGCCGCATTGCGGGGATTCGCGAAGGGCTGGTCCTCGTTGGCCTCCCGCTCGCGGTTCAGCCGGTCGAAGGACTCGTAGGGCATCAGGACTTCGCCGCGGATCTCGAACTCCGCCGGCCAGCCCGTTCCCTGCAGGGTCTCCGGGATGTTGGCGATCTTCCGGGCATTGGCGGTGACATCGTCACCCACCACGCCGTCGCCGCGGGTGAGGGCCCGGAACAGCCGGCCGTCGCGATAGGTCAGGCAGATGGCCGTGCCGTCGAACTTGAGCTCGCAGCTGTACGAGAAGGGAATCTCCAGGGTCTTGGAGGCCCTTTCGGCGAATTCCTCCACCTCGCCGATGCTGTAGGTGTTGCCCAGCGACAGCATCGGGTACTTGTGCGGATACTTCGCGAACTCCTTCCCGGCGCCCGCCTCGATGTTCCGGCTTTCCGGCGTTTCCAGGTCGCTGCCCACGCGCTGGGTGGGGGAGTCGGGCGTCCGGTACTGCGGATACTGCGCCTCCAGGTCCTCCAGTTCGTGCATCAGCTGGTCGTACTCGTAGTCCGACATCGTGGGCGCGTTCTCCACATAGTACTTCCGGCTGTTCTCCCAGAGAACGGCCTTCAGCCACTCGATCCGCTGTTTCGCCTGCGTGAAATCCATCTTTTTGTGCACAATGGTTGAATTTACAAAGATAATCAATCTTTCTCAAATATTTTATATTTGAAAGCTCCAATTGCGGCCTCCCTTCCAAAAGATCACCCCCCTCTTCGCCACCAGTGCGCCCGGTGTCCCAAATCCGACACCACCGGCTGCATTATTGCCCTCTTTCCGCGCCCGGTGTCCCTTCTTGTGCACCACCGGGCGCACCCCGTGCAGATTCCGCCTAATAGCCGCACGGGAGTGCCCGTTCTGCGCGCTGTGTCGATGGTTGCGGTGCACTTCAAATCGGCCCTTGGCGCACACGAAGGGGCGTTATGCATACCCATAGGGGGTGCCGATGTGCGGCTGTTTGGCGAAAAGTGGATGTTGGTGGGGACCTTTGATCGTTTGTCTTTTGGAACGGTCTTTGCTGCGAGGCTGGTAACAACAATCCTGGTTATCAGATGAAAAGAATAATCTGCTTCCTATTTGCAGTCGCGGTCATCGGTCTATCCAGAGAGGACCTGATGGCCCAGCCGCTTCCGGAAGGTTTCGAGTGGGTTTACGGATGTTGGGAGAATCCCCGGACGGGGGACTGCTACATCATCGGCAAGGACGGAATCCGGGAAAACATGACCCGCCGCTGGGTCGGTCACTGTTTTCTGAAGGAATATCCGACCTTGGATGTGTGGGGCGAACCGCTCAGGCCGTATGAGTTCGCGTCTTTTGATGGGAGGAGGATTCTCTCCTATTCGGGCCCATTCGAGTGTGACCGATTCTTTATCATCAGCAATCAGGTCCTCCAGGAACCCGGGGAAAATGGTGACAGGTTCGTGAAGAGGCAGGCGCCACCAGCAAAAGGCAAGGCGGGGGCGGCAAATCGCGCCCTCGGGAAATAGAAGCTGGCCGAGACGGATGACTTTACGCTGGAGATTTCCGTATCGACTATCAAACGGAAAACGCCTTACGGAATACACGAATCGACCTATTCCGTCAGCGAAGAAGGGTATCTCATCACCGATTTGGATGTCTTCGTTTTCGAGGATGGCGTGCTCCATCATCATTATTCCAATACGGAGTCCTACATCATCTCCACATACGTCCGTCCTGCGGGCACGGTCATTCCTTTATCGGACCTTCCTTGAGATAGAAGGCTTGGCTCCGGTAATGACTGCGGGTAACGTCCCTGTTTCGGGGACGTTACCTTCGTTTTTGCCCATTTTTGCGGGTGTCGTCCCTATTTTCGGGACGTTACCCGCACCACCGCCAAACCGTCGCACAGGAAGTGGCAGGGTGGCTGGGCTCCGGCACGAAAGTTTGCACGGGTGGCAAAAAGGCCGTAACTTTGGGCCGCAAATGAAGAATACCATCACCGAAGACAAGAAGTGGAAGATACTCTCGAGCGAGTATCTGGTCCAGAGGCCATGGCTGACGGCCAGGCGGGATGTCACCGAGCTGCCCGACGGCCGCATCAATCACGAGTATTACGTCCTCGAGTACCCCGACTGGGTGAATATCATCGCCGTCACGAAGGATGGCAAGCTGGTGATGGAACGCCAGTATAGGCATGCGCTCGGTAATACCTGCTACGAACTGCCCTGCGGCGTCATCGAGAAGGGAGAAACGCCCCTGGAGGCCGCCAAACGCGAGCTTCTGGAAGAAACCGGCTTTGCGGGCGGAGAGTGGCAGGAATGGATGACGCTCTCGCCAAATCCCGCTACCAGCACGAACCTGGCGCACAGTTTCCTCGCCGTCGGCGTGGAGAAGGTCTCCGGCCAGCACCTTGACGCCACGGAGGACATCGACGTTTACATCCTGGAGCAGGACTATGTGCGGGAACTGCTCCGAAACAACCAGATCCTGCAGGCCCTGATGGCCGCCCCGCTCTGGAAATACTTTTACGACAAAGACGTATGAACACCATCTGGATCGTCCTTCCCATCCTGACCCTCCTGATGTTCGACCTGGGGCTGGCGCTCCGGTTCGAGGATTTCGGGAAAGTTTTCCGCCATCCCTGGCCCATCGTCGTGGCCCTCGTCGGCCAGCTGGTCTTCCTCCCGGCCATCGCGCTGGGGCTGGCCTACCTCCTGAAACTGCCGCCGGTCTTCTTCATCGGCCTGGTGCTTATCGCCTGCTGCCCGGGCGGCAGCTCGTCCAATGTCTTTTCCAAATTGGCCAATGGCGATGTCGCTCTGTCCGTGACACTTACGGCGCTTAGCAGCATCATCACTTTATTTACGATTCCAATCATAATGGGCTGGGCCACCCGGTTGGTGGGGGAGAGCGTGGGCATCACCCTTCCCGTTGGGAATCTCATCAAGCAGAACCTGGTCCTGATGCTGCTTCCGGTGCTGCTGGGCATCGGCCTGCACTATGCCGCGCCCAAGGCGGCGGAGAAGGTGGACAAGGTCCTCACGAAGCTGGCGTTCCCGCTGCTCCTCGTGCTGATTACCGTCTTCTACATCCAGCACCGGCACACGATCATGGACAACATCGGCG
>CAMNGM010000090.1 GCA_946538425.1 uncultured Bacteroidales bacterium
GTGAGGGTGACGGCGATGCAGTATTTGCTGATCCGGGCGGGTTTCACCCGGTGGTCGCGGAGGATGCCCTTCATCGCGGAGGCGGCGTGGCCGTCCTGTTTCAGTTCGATGACGACAGCCTCCCCGAGGGAGGTTTCGTGCCCGGTCCGGAAGTTCTTGAAACACAGGTTCGTGTCGATGGTGAGCCGCTCCGTCAGGTCCGGGTTCACGAGGGTGATCCGTTGGAAGAGGGTCTCGAGCGTGGGCCGCAGCTGCCCGGCCTCGAAGTCCGAATGCCCGGCGAGGTACCGGCAGGCGGTGTCATTGGCCCGGAAGTCCGGCAGGTCGGCCATCGGGATGCCGGTGCGCTTCTTCTTCGTGCGGCCGTGGTTGTTCTTCCGCTTGATCTCCAGGAAGGCCTGCCCGGAATTGACATAGGCGCGGGTGCGCACCTTCTGCCGGCGGAGCTTCTGGTTCCGGTGGTCGGTGAACATCCGGAGGCCTTCGGTGTCGAAGTAGATGGAGTCGTAGGGGCTGATGCGGAATCCGTCGGCGACGAGGACGCGGTAGCCGGCGGCGGCCGCGTCGCGGAGCACGTCCGCGAGCGTCGCCCGGTCCGTCAGGTACTTTGTGTCCACCCGGTTCATCAGCTTGACGGCGTCCATTTCCGCGAGGGAGATGGGCGCGAAGGCGTCCAGGGGTCCGGCGAGCGATATGGTCGCGGGGTCAGGCATCTTCGGCGATGTATTCGAAGACTTTGATCGTGAGGAGCTTTCCCTTCGCGTTGTAGTTGTACTGGGTCTTCTTGCGGCCGAACTCGTTGTATTCGTATTTCTTGACGGTTTCCAGCTTGTTGCGGTCGTTGTACACCATCTCCTTCACGCACTTGCCGTCCGCGCCGTACTCGAAGCGCTTGCGCCACTTCTGGCCTTCGGAGCCGTACTCGATCTCCTCGATCTTCTTGCCGTCGGCGTTGAAGGTGGTCACGTGGTCCAGCACCTTCTTCCCGCTCCGGGGTTCGGTGTTCCACTCCTTGATCACGAGGTTCTTCTTGTTGATCTTCTGGCCGGTATTCTGCGCCAGGGCCGGCACGGCGAGCGCCAGGGTCAGGGCGATGACTGTCAATATCTTTTTCATAATCTTACAAAGATACATATTATTTCCGTTCTTACCAGCCCCAGCCCGGCCGTCCGCCACCGCCGCCCATCCCGCCGCCGCCCGTATAGGTGGACAGGGAGCATCCGCTGCCGCCGCTGACGGTGGCGTTCTCCGTGTAGGCGCCGTTGAACAAGGCCGTTCCGCCGCTGACGGTGACGCCGTACTTCACGGAATCCAGGGAAGGAGCGGACAGCACCAGGGTGAGGTTGCCCGTCGACGGGGTCTTGAAGGCCCCCAGCACCTTGCCGTCCTTGTCGTACAGGGCGTAGGCCGTATTGGCCTTCACGGTACCGGCCGACCAGCAGGCTTGGGAGAGGGAAGCGCCGCTTTCCAGGCCGCCCACGGCGATGACGGTGCCGCCGGAGAGATAGAGCTTCTTCTGCGCCTCGGAGTTCGCGTCCACGGCGAGTTCCGCGCCGCCGGAACCCAGGGCGAAGACGATGCCGCCCTTGATGTAGAAGTTGCCGTTGGCGTCCAGGCCGTCGTTGCCGGTGGACTGGGCGTAGACCGCCCCGCCGTCGATGGTGAAGTCGCCGCCGGCGTTGATGGCGTCGTCGCTGGAATAGGCGTACAATTCGCCGCCGGTGACCTGGATGACGCCCTTGGCCTCGATGGCTTCGTGCCGGGCGCTCTTGACGGTGACCCGGCCGCCGGAGACATACAGGTTGCCGTCGAACTTGATGCCCTTGGAGGCGACGGAATTGTCGGAGGACGAGGTGCTCTGGCCGCCCCAGCCGCCGTGACCCCAGCCGCCGGAGGAACTGGCGCCGTAGTTGGCGCCGGTGACATCGACCGTGACCGTGCCGCCCTTGAAATAGGCGACGTTGTCCCCGCTGATGCCCTTGGCGCCCGTGCCGGTGCTGGTGACGTTCAGGACCCCGTCCACCATCTCGAAGCGGAGGTCGGCCTTGATGCCGGCGACGCCGGTGAGCTCGCCGTCCACCTCGCCCGCGGAGCCGGTGGTCTTGATCGTGGTCACGCCGCCGCCGATGTACACGAGCGTGTCGGAGGAAAATCCCTTCTTGCCGGTGCCCGACACGTTCACGTCGACGGTACCGTCGCTGACGATGACGGCTTCCTTGCCCCGGACGCCGTGGCCGGCGCTGGAGGTGACCTTCACCGTGGGCGCGTCCATGAAGCGGACGTAATCGTCGGAGGTGATGCCCGCCTTGCCGGTGGCGTTGACCGTCAGGGTGCCGTCGCCGCTGAACACCAGCTGGCCCTCGGAGAAGAAGGCGGCCTTCTCGTCCTCGTCGGAGGGCGTCGTGGTGTAGGAGGCGCCGTCGGCGAGGATGTTCGCGCCCTTGACGACCACGAAGGTGCGCTTGTGGCTCTGGTTGTTGATGGCGGCGCCTTTCTTGTTCGTCAGCGTCAGCCCGTTGAGGCGGATTTCCTGTTTCTTGGCGCTGTACAGCTTGAAATACCCGTCGGAGGAGGTGCCGGACAGCTCGTAGATCACGGCCTCGCTGCCGTTGTTGGTGATGGTCACGCCGGCGCCGTCGGTGGCGACGGTGAAATCGGCGGTCGCGCCGGTGACGGTGGCGCTGCTTCCGCTGAAGGTCACCTTCACGGTCCGCGCGAAGGTGGTGTTGGCGACGTTGTCATCGTCCTTGTCGGTCTCGATGCTCGCGCCGGCGGAATCGTCGGCGTTGACCGGTGTCTCGGTGTTCTCGTCGGGAAGGACTATGTCGATGGGGTCCTTCGTGCAGCCCTGCATCGACAGGGCGGCGAAGGCCAGGAGGAGGGATACTGCGGTTTTCATGACTTCTTCAGGTTTTAGTTACACGTCAAAACAAATCGGTTCATCGGCAAGATAAACAAGAACCCGGCCTTCCGGAAAAGTTTTCAGCGAACGGGCGGATTCTTTCAGCGAACGGGATGCGGCAGTCGGAAATGTTTCGTAATTTTGCGACAGGTATGAGACGGATGGAAACAGAGAAAAAGCAGGAGGTTGTCATCTATGGCATCCTCTGGTTTCTCGTCCTCGCCCTGGTGCCCGTGGTGATGTACTTCCAGGGGCATTCGACGGGACAGGCGTTCCGCCTCGGGGATGTCCTGCGCGTCTGGATAGGCATTCTTCCCTTCTTCGTGCTGTTCCTCCTGCACGACCTCCTCGCCGCCCCGCTTTGGGTGGAAAAAGGAAAACCCTGGGCCTATCTGGCCGTGACGGTGGCGCTCCTGGCGGTGTTCGGCGGATACTTGTGGACGGCCCGGCAGGATCCCGGCCCGAGGCGCCCCGACGGCCCGCCGATGGAATGGATGGGCGAACCCCCGCCCCCGCACGAGGAGATGCCCGGTCCCCGGCCGCCGATGGACGGACGGATGCCCTTGTCCCCCGATTTGATGAAGTTCCTCCTGGGGATGCTGCTCCTGGGGGTGAACCTGGGCGTGAAGTATTATCTGAAATCGGCCCGCGGGGAGCGCCGGATGCAGGAACTGCAGGCGGAGAACCTGAGCCGGCAGCTGGAAACGCTCCGCTACCAGATCAACCCGCACTTCTTCATGAACACCCTCAACAACATCCATGCGCTCGTGGACATCGACCCGGAGCAGGCGAAGGCGAGCATCGAGGAGTTCTCGAAGCTGATGCGGCACGTCCTGTACGAAGGCGACCGACCCACCATTCCCCTGGCCAAGGAGACGGAGTTCCTCCGCCATTACATCTCTTTGATGAAACTGCGGTATGCCGATACCGTCCGCATCGACCTTTCCCTGCCGGAAAAGGACGAAGGCGCCGAGATTCCGCCGCTGATGCTGGCTTCCTTCGTGGAGAATGCGTTCAAGCACGGAATCAGCTACGAGAAGCCGTCGTTCGTGCACGTGACCGTGTCGGTGGAGGACGGGAAGATCGTTTTCCGGTGCGCGAACAGCCGGCAGGACTCCGCGCAGACGGCGCAGCACGGCGTCGGCCTCGCGAATGTCCGGGGGCGGCTGGACCTGCTGTACGGCGACCGGTATACGCTGCATATCGACCAGAACGGGGACGTATATGACGTGCTCCTGCTGCTTCCGGCAACTGTCAAATCGGACAAGGAGGGCGTATGATCCGGGTCGTGACCATCGATGACGAGCCGCTGGCGCTCCGGCAGCTGGCGATGTACATCGGGAAGATTCCCTTTCTGGAGCTTCTGGCCGCGTGCCCGTCGGCCGCGGCGGCCCGGCCCTATGTGGAGCAGGCGGACGTCCTGTATGTGGACATCAACATGCCCGACCTGTCGGGGATGGAGTTCGTGCGCTCGCTGGAGAATCCGCCCCTCGTCGTCTTCACGACGGCCTATTCCGAATACGCCCTGGAGGGCTTCAAGGTCCATGCGGCCGACTACCTCCTGAAACCGTTCAGTTTCCAGGAGTTCGAGGCGTCGGCGGCGCACCTGCGGGACCGTCTCGAGGCGGCCCGCCCCCGGGCGGAATCCCTGCCGGAGGCCCTTTCCTTCAAGCTGGATTACAAGACCGTCCGGGTGGAGCCCGCGCGCATCCGCTACGTGGAAAGTATGAGCGAATACCTGAAAATCTGGCTCCGGGACGAGCCGGCGCCGCTGGTGGTCCTGTACAGCCTGAAACGGCTGGCGGAGCAGTTGCCGCAGGACCGTTTCCTCCGCATCCACCGCTCCTACCTCGTGAACCTCTCGGAAATCCGCGAATACACGCGCGCCTCCGTCACCCTGGACGGCGGTTCCACCCTGCCTGTGGGAGACATCTACCGGCCCGCGCTCGCGGCCGTCCTTTCGGGAAAATAGCCTACAGCATCGCTTCGATCAGGCCGCCCAGCGTCTCGCGCAGGACGGCCGTCTTCACGGTGGCCCCGTTCACCATCAGGGAGAAGATGCGCTCGGGCTTGCCCTCCGCGTCCAGGATGTAGCCGCTGTAGCAGAGGACCCCGTCCATCGACCCGCTCTTGACGCGGATGCGGGCTTTCTGGGCGGGGGCAAGCTTGGGAAGAAGCGTGTTCAGCGTGCCTTCGCCCGGCTGCGGGAGGCTGGCGAGGAAGGCTTCGAAGCCGCGGGAGCGGGTCATCGCCCGCAGGAACGAGACCAGGAACGCGGGCGAGGCGCTGTTCAGGCGCGACAGGCCGCTTCCGTCCTCGAGGCGGATGCCGCCCAGGTCGCTGTCCATCAGGTCCTCGAGCACGTCGTACACCGCCACGCGGCAGCTGTCGTACACGGCGATGCCGGAGGCCTTTTCGCCCATCTGGCGGAAGAGGGCCTCCGCGTAGAAGTTGTCGCTCAGGACGTTCGTCTGGCGGACGATCTTGGCGAGGGTGGGGGAGGCGGACCGGCCGAGGGCCTGCGGCGTGCCGGCCTTGTACGCGGGGACGAAGTCCGCGCCCCGGACGTAGCCGCCGCGGTCGATGTCGGCATAGCCGCCGGAGATGTCCCAGCCCGTGTCGCGGAGGTTCTGCCAGAAGTAGTAGGCGCAGGTCAGGGCGCCGTACTTGTTCGCGAAATGCTCCACCTTGGGCTTGCGGTCGATGGAATAGGTGCCGCGCATCTCCGCATAGGGGGCGAGGTCCGTGGTATACAGGTACAGGCTGTTGCCGGTGCCCTTGGGGCCGGTCGACGTCCGGTTGCTGAAGTGCATCCAGGGCGTGTCGGGGAAGCGCTGGGTCACCTTGACGGGCTCGTCGGCCGCCCCGGCCGAGACGAGGTAGTCCACGGCGTTCTCGTAATAGCTGAGCGCGTTGCAGCCGGCGCCGTAATAGGTGCCGGTGTCGTCGTACCCCCAGGTCGTGTTCTCCAGATGGCCCTCATAGGCCCGTCCGTCGCCGATGATGCGTCCGTCGATGCGGGAGATCCCGGCGTCTTTGAGCATCGTCTTCCAGCGCCAGAACAGGGCGTCCGGCTTCACGGCGACAGTGTCCGTGACCCCGAGCGTGGGATCGCCCCCGCCGATGATGTACACGTCCCCGTGCAGGGTGCCGTCCTCCACGGTGCCGGTGTAGCCGATGCCCGTTTCGAACCGGAAATCCGGCCCGAGGGCGTGCAGCGCCGTTCCCGTGGTGACGAGCTTGAGGTTGGACGCCGGCACCAGGCGGCGGCCGGCCTCCCGGCTCGCCTCCACGTGCCCGGCCGCGTCCTGCACCATCACCCCCACGACCGCCCCCTTGAGCGGTTCCCGGGCGACGGCCTGGTCCACTTTCTGCTGCAGCGTCTGCGCCTGCAGCCCGAGGCACATCACCAGCGCCCCGACGAACATCATCTTCCGCATACTGCAAAGATAGTTTTTTTTCGTATCTTTGTTATTTGCTATTCTAAATAGATATGAAAAAGACTGTGCTTGTATCCGGCGGGGCGGGGTTCATCGGGAGCCACGTCACCGTGGAACTCATCGAGGCGGGCTACGACGTGGTGGTGGCCGACAATTTCTCCAACTGCGACCTCACGTGCTTCGAGGGGGTGAAGAAGATCA
>CAMNGM010000091.1 GCA_946538425.1 uncultured Bacteroidales bacterium
GTGGCCGATTCCCGTTCCCCGCGTGACGGACGTTTCATCGAGCAGCTCGGCTCCTACAACCCGAACACCAACCCCGCCACCATCGTCCTTGACAGCGACAAGGCCCTGAAGTGGCTCAACGTCGGTGCCCAGCCCACGCTGACGGCCCGCCGCATCCTCTCCTACGAAGGTGTCCTGCTTCGCAAGCACCTCCAGGAAGGCGTCGCCAAGGGTGCCCTCACCCAGGCCCAGGCCGACGAGAAGTTCGCCGCCTGGAAGGCCGGACAGGATGAGAAGATCGCCGCCAAGAAGACCGGCCTGAAGAACGAGGCCATCGCCAAGGCGAAGGAAGCCAAGGCCGCCGAGGCCAAGGTCAACGAGGCCCGCGCCGAAGCCATCGCCAAGAAGAAGGCCGAGGCTGAGGAAGCCGCCCGCAAGGCCGCCGAAGAGGCTGCCGCCGAGGCCGCCGAGGCCGTCGAGACCCCTGCTGAATAATGCAGCGGATCGGGCAGGTACTGAAATCCAACGGCCGGGACGGCGAGCTCCTCGTGAGCTTCTCCGGCATCGCGCCCGAGGATATCGACCTTGAGGAACCGGTGTTCATCGAATTCGATGGACTTCCGGTTCCTTTTTATTTTGAAGCATTCCACCAGCGGGGCAACACCCGCGCCCTCGTCCGCCTGACCGGCGTACACAATCTCACCGACGCCGACGAACTCGTCGGCGCCGTCCTCTACGCCGAGGACGACCTCTACGAAGACGAGGAGCAAGACCTGACCGGCTGGACCGTCCTGGATGCGGACGGGACGAAAGCCGGCACCGTCACGGCCCACGAAGACATTCCCGGCAACCCCTGCATCTGGGTGGAAACCGGCCGCGGCGAATGCCTCCTCCCCCTCCGGGAAGAGCTCGTCCTGGACGTAGACGAAACCAAAAAGACCCTCCGGATGGAGATTCCGGAAGGTCTTCTGGATTTGTAAATCAACGGATTACTTCGTATAACCCGCCAGCTTCGCGATCAGCGGGGCGATTTCGGCGTTGTCCTTGACGGTGTTGAACTGCTCCGCGCAGGCGCCCGTGACGTACAGGCCCACCGGCGAGCCGGAGTGGGAGCCGAAGCTCCACTGGTAGCCGGCGGCGCGGTCCAGGGCGCGGACCATGTCGGCGACGATCTGGAAGTTCACGGAGTAGAGGTTGGATTCGGAGAGGCTGCGGTCGCCGCCCTTGCCGAAAGTCCGGTCATAGACGTCCTTCAGTTCCTTCTCGACCCGTTCGCTCACCTGGACGTCACCCCACATCCCCGTTTCCTCGGCGAAGAAAGCCTTCACGGCGTCCCAGGTCGGGGTCTTGAACGGCTGGCCCTCCGGGAAGAACTTCGCGCGGAACTGGTCCGTCAGGGCGTCCACGGAGGCGTGCTGCCGCAGGAGGCGGTCCGGGTGCATCTCATAGCGGCCGCTGCCCAGCATCAGGCCGCCGGTCTCGTGGTCGGCCGTGATCACGATGAGGGTCTCCTTCGGATAGCGGGCCAGGAACGTCAGGGCGAGGTCCACGGACTGGGCCATGTCGTTGACTTCCTGGAAGCAGGTCGCGGCGTCGTTGCCGTGGCCGGCGTAGTCGATCTTGCCGCCCTCGATCATGAAGAAGAAGCCCTTCTTCCCGAAGCGGGACTCCAGGTAGCGGATGCCGGCGTCGGTAAAGTCGGCCAGCCGGGTGTCATCCTCCTTGCGGTCGATGGCGTACGGGAGGGAATCCTCCGCCTTGGCGCTCAGGCACAGGACGCGCGGCTGGGAGACATCGAGGCCCTGGATGGCGCCGGGGCCCTTGTAGATGGCGATGCCGGCGGAATCGGCCTTGTGCTCGAAGTAGGCGGCGTCGTGGCCGGAACCCCGGTTCGTGAGGAAGGTTGATCCGGCCATGAAGTCCACGGGAGAATCGATCATCTGGAGGGAAATCTCCTCATAGCCGTTGCGGCTCGTGGAGTGCGCCACGAAGCTCGCCGGCGTGGCGTGGTTCACGCCCACGCTGGTGGCGACGCCCGTGCCGAAACCGGCCGCATGGGCCCATTCCGTGAGGTTCGGGGTGGGATTGCCGTCCGGGTCCACCCCCACGACGCTGTTGTTGATCTTCACGCCCGTCGCCAGCGCGGTGCCTGCGGCGGAGGAGTCGGTGACCAGGGAATTGGCCGAGACCGTGGTGATGAAATCCACCACCGGGAAGCCGGTGAAGTTCACGTTTTCCTGGCCGTTGGCCTGGTTGTAGAGGTTCGTGCCGATGACTTCGTTGACGCCCATGCCGTCGCCGATGAAATAGAACACGTACTTGACCTTGGGCTCGGAGGAGCAACCCGCGACGAGCAGGGAGAGAAGGAGAAGATAAGCGAGTCGTTTCATATACACTGGGTTAATCGTATTTTCAATAGATCAGGATTTCGTCGGTGAACAGCCATTCCTTCGTCCGGAAGGCGCGATAGCGGATGAAGCGGGCGTCCTTGCCCACGGAAACGCCGTAAGGGACGTACTTTCCGTTCGGATTCTCGTTCAGGAGCGTGCCGGCGAGGGTGAAATGCGTTCCGTCCACGGAATACTCCACGCTGACGCGGTCGGGCAGGTAGACCCAGGCCCCCGGATCCGCCAGGAAGGTGGCGGTGACATAATGGACCGGCTGCACGCGCCCGAGGTCGACGGTCACGTCCACATCGCTCTGGAAGCCTTGCCAACGGCCGTCGCCGTAGGACCAGCCGCCTAGGTTGCCGTCCGTGAGGGCGGCCGCCCCGGCGGCGGGATACTTCGGGTTCCAGGCCCGCGCATAGGCGGCCTTCGCCCCGCGGCCGAGGTGGTTCTCCGGAAGGCGGGAAGCCGGGCGGTTGCCCACCTCGTCTTCCAGCTTGAACGTCGTGTAGCCGCGCTCGCGGAGGGCCGCGGCGTGCGCCGTCGCCCGCTCGCGGAAATCGACCGCATCCTTCACCTCCACCGGGCTCCAGCCGATCTCGGCAATCGCGAACGCGCGCGGATAGAGCATATATTCCGTATGGGACGGCTCCGGGATGAGCTCGTGCCAGAGATTGCCCTGGACGCCCAGCAGATGGCCAAGCGATGCCTCCGGGATGCCCGCGGCCGGGTCGTAGACATAGATGCTGTCGATGGGCAGGTAACCGCCGAAGCCTTCCGGCTCACGGACCGGCGCGTCCTGCACTTTGTCCAGGTAGCAGCGGTTTCCGGGCGTCATCACGGCGTCGTGCCCCTGGCGGATGGCCTCCTGGCCGCCTTCGATCCCCCGCCACGACATCACCGTGGCGTTCGGGGACAGGCCGCCCTCCAGGATTTCGTCCCAGCCGATGAGCCGGCGCCCGTGGGCGTTGAGGTAGCGTTCGACGCGGCGGACCAGGTAGCTCTGGAGCTCTTCCACGCTGTCCAGCCCTTCCTCCTGCATCCGGCGCCGGCAGTCCGGGCAGTCGTGCCAGTCCCGCTTCCCGGCCTCGTCGCCGCCGATATGGATGTACTCCGAGGGGAACAGGTCCATCACCTCGGCGAGCACGTCCTCCATCAACTCGAACGTCGCCTCCTTGCCCGGGCACAGGTCCTCCGAGGTGTCCTTGCAGCCCACGCCGGGCACGGCATAGACCGTCTCGCGCGAATGTCCGGGCATCTCGATCTCGGGAACGACGGTCATATGCCGCTCCGCGGCGTAGGCGACGATCTCCCGGACATCGTCCTGGGAGAGGAAACCGCCGTAGGCGCCCTCGTAGGCGCCCCCGCGCTCGCTCCATTGCCGCCAGGTGTCGCCCACCCGCCAGGCGGCCTTCGCCGTCAGCTCGGGGTGCGACTTGACCTCCAGCCTCCAGCCGGCGGCGTCGGTCAGATGGAGGTGCAGCACATTGATCTTCACCTCGGACAGCGCATCGATCTGCTTGAGGATGAATTCCTTGTCACGGAAATGGCGGGAGATGTCCAGCATGATGCCCCGCCAGGCGAAGCGGGGATAGTCGATGATCACCCCGCACGGGAGCGGACGCCCCAGCTGCGCGAGGGTGGTCTTCGCGCGGAAAACGCCCTCGGGCGTATTGGCCTCGATCCGGACGCGCTTGGGGGTGATCGTCAGCCGGTACGCCTCCTTGCGGGCGAATTCGGGCAGAGAGATGCTCCAGCGGGTGAAGGAGCGCTTGCCCACGGCGACCTCCACGTCCTTGGCGGTGGACAGACCATCGGCCCGCTCGAACGAAACGGGCGCCGGGAGAATCCCAAGCGCCACGATCAAAGTAAGGAGAATCTTCATCAGATCAGCCCTCCGTTCACTTCGTAATCGGCCTTGACGTCCTCGTAGAAGGCGGCGACGGAGGTCTGCATATACGGAGTCAGCCAGAGGTAGCCGATACCGAAGGTGAACAGGCACAGGAAGCCCCATCCGATGAAACTGAGCAGCAGCCAGAACAGGTCGAACTTGTGCCCCTTCATCATCGCGCGGCTATGGTCGATGGCCTCGCCCGCGCTGAGCTCGGGATGCTCCTCCAGGATATAGGGCGTCATCGCATAGGAGAAGGCCTTCACGATGCCCGGGATGATGAGCAGCAGCGACCACAGGAAAACGAACACGACCATCAGGAACATGCCCCAGACCTTGTGCCAGTAGTTCGTCGTGGCGGTCTTGACCATATTCCCGGTCAGCTGGTTGTCACCCTGGACCAGCAGCTTGAGGAAGCTGTTGACGAATCCCACGCCGAGCGGCAGGATGACGAAGAAGAGCATCAAGTAGTACAGGCCCATCGTGCCGTTCGCCTTCGCCTGCATCGCCGCATATTCGGGATCCTGCGCCAGCGAGAGGCTCGCCTCCACCGCCTGGCGCATCGCGGTGCCGAGGCTGGTGGTGGAGGACACCTGCGGCAGGTTCTCCTGGACAAAGGCCTGCACCTTGACCGTCTGATACACATACGGGCCTACGGCGAAGTAGGTGACGGCGACGTAAACGACGGTGGCCAGCACGGCTTTCCACCAGTTGCCTTTCAGGGCCGAGAGGGCCGCATTCTTGTAGTCGGTATTCCGTTTCATAGGGGGAGGGGTTTATTCGTAGATCTCGACGTAGTGGTAGCCCATGTCGTCCAGGCAGCAGTACAGCGGGAAGTCCGCGCGGCTGGAGGAGAGGCGCAGGTCCAGGCCGTCAATCTTGCCCAGGTCGGCCAGGTCCACCTTCGTCCATTCCTTGAGGTAGCTGGTCCCGTCGATGAGCGCCACCTCCTTGGTGCCGGTCTCCTTCTTGTCCAGCGTGCCGATGATGGTCAGCTTGAGGTAGTCGCCGGCCTGGAAGGGGCCTTCGGCAAGACCGGTGCCGTGCACGGCGGCCTGCACGGCGGCCTGCACATTGTGGACATACGCGTACTCCGCGGCGCAGGAGGACGACTTGTTGGGAATCAGGATCTGGACGGGGTGTTCCGGCATCAGCGCGGCCGTCGTGTCGTGGAAGACCGCATAGGCCCGCGATTTCTGGTTGCCGACGTTCGCGTCGAAGACGGCGAACCGGGAAGGTTTCCGGGAGGCCGAAGCGTCAGCGTCCTTGCCCCGGGCGAGGCAGATGCCGCCCACGAAATCCTCGTCCGCATCCAGCTTGGAGAAATGATAGACCGGTCCGATGGAGATACTCGGCGCGAAAGCGACGGTATCCTCCCCCTCGTTGAAGAAAGTATGGACAAATTCATCCCACTGATAGGTATATTCCGGCTCGAACCGGACGAGCAGATGGGTATCGAACTCGTTCTTGAAATCATCTTTGCCGAAGCAGGCGGCCGCCAGGAGGGCCACGGCGCCCAGGAGGGCGCATCGTATCATTTTTTTGTTCATAATACAAAACTACATATTTTTTTGTAATTTTGTTCGATTGACAAACCATTAAACCTCAATACTATGTCTGCAACACTCATCATCGTCCTGGTCATCGCGGCCGCCCTGGTCCTCTGGGGCATCAAGGTGCAGAACCAGCTCGTCCGGAGCGACGAACTTTGCAACAACGCCTTGAAGCAGATCAACGTGCAGCAGGTGAGCCGCTACGACGCCCTGAAGGCCATCGTGAAGCTCACCCGCGAATACGCCTCCTACGAGAGCGAGACCCTCGAGAAAGTGATCGCCCAACGGAAGATCACCGCCGCGGCGAATCCGACCGTGGAAGACATCAACGCCAACGAGGCCGCCCTCCAGGCGATGAGCGCGAAACTCATCGCCATCGCCGAGCAGTATCCCGACCTCAAGGCGAACCAGAACTACCAGCAGGCGATGGCGGACGTCAAGCAGTACGAAGAGAACGTGCGCCTGTCCCGGATGACCTTCAACGACACCGTCACCAGGTACAACAACCAGGTCCGGATGTTCCCGGGCTCCGTGGT
>CAMNGM010000092.1 GCA_946538425.1 uncultured Bacteroidales bacterium
TTACACCCTCGACGAGGACATCACCAACCAGGCCGGCAAGACCGGTGAGAAGCACATTCTCGCCTACTACGCCGCCCTCGAGGCCCCGTTCGTGGCCGAGTATGTCCACTTCAACGGCAAGCTCGGCGCCATCGTCGCCTTCAACAAGGAAGTCCCCGCTTCGATCGCCCGCGGCATCGCCATGCAGGTCGCTTCCATGAACCCGGTTGCCGTCGACGAGGCTTCCGTCCCCGCCGAGGTGCTCGAGTCCGAGAAGACCGTCGCCATCCAGAAGACCAAGGACGAGCAGGTCCAGAAGGCCGTTGACGCCGCCCTCAAGAAGGCCGGTATCAACCCCGCCCACGTGGACAGCGAGGATCACATCGAGTCCAACACCGCCAAGGGTTGGCTCACTCCGGAGCAGGCCGCCCAGGCCCGCGAGATCATCGCCACCGTCGGTGCCGAGAAGGCTGCGAACCTTCCCGCCCAGATGATCGAGAACATCGCCAAGGGCCGCGTCGCCAAGTTCCTGAAGGAGAACACCCTCCTGGAGCAGGAGTACCAGCTCAGCGACAACAAGGAGACCGTGAAGCAGGCCCTCGCCGCCGTCGATCCGGAAGCGAAGGTGCTCTCCTTCAAGCGTTTCTCCCTCGCCGACTAAGAGGTCTTCATCAAAACGAAGGAGCCGCCCCATCCGGAGCGGCTCCTTTTTGTGTCATTCCGAGCGGAGCGAAGGAATCTCTATTCCGCCAGGCAGTCGTCCATCAGCCGCTTGATGCCCGGCTTGTCCAGGTGCTGGCCGATGAAGACGATCTTCTGCATCCGGTCGCCGTACACCGGGTCCCAGTCGCGGCGGAGGATGGGGTCGCGTTCGAGGCGCTCCTTGAGGTCTTCCTCCTCCATCGTCGCATACCAGAGCCCCGCGTCGCGGATGCTCTTCTGCCGGCCGGACTGCTCGAAGAGGTAGCACTTGTCCGTGTCGTCGGAGAAGTAGCAGAGCCCCTTCGCGCGGATGATGTTCGCGGGCCACTTGCGGGCCACCATAAAGTCGAACTTGTTCATATCCAGCGCCGGGCGGGCGGCGTACACGTAGGTGTCGATCCCGTATTCGAGGGCCTCGCCTTCGGCCTCCCCCTCCTCGTCCTCGCCTTCGATGGCGGCGATCCAGGCGGCGGAAGTGGCCACCCGGTCGAAGTCGAACATCCCGGTGTAGATGATTTCGTCCAGGTCGACGTCGCCGTAGTTGCACTCCAGGATCCGGGCCTGCGGGTTGAGGCTGGAAAGGATGCCCCGGAGCTTGCCGAGGTCGTCGGCGGAGACTTCCGCGGCCTTGTTCAGCAGGACGATGTTGCAGAACTCCACCTGCTCGATGACCAGGCGCTCAAGGTCGTCCTCGCCGATGTCCTCCTTCTGGAGGGCGCCGCCGCTTTCGAACTCGTCCCGCATCCGCAGGGCGTCCACCACGGTGACGATGCAGTCCAGGTAGGGGAGGGCTTCGTGGACATACTGGGGGCCGAACATCGGCAGGGTGCTGATGGTCTGGGCGATCGGCGCCGGCTCGCAGATGCCGCTGGCCTCGATGACGATGTAGTCGAACTTCCGCATCGCGGAAATCTCCGACAGCTGGGCCACGAGGTCCATCTTCAGGGTGCAGCAGATGCATCCGTTCTGCAGGGCCACGAGGCTGTCGTCCGTCTGGCCCACGATGCCGCCCTTCTCGATGAGGTCCGCGTCGATGTTCACCTCGCCGATGTCGTTGACGATCACGGCGAATTTGATGCCCTTGCGGTTCGAGAGGATGCGGTTCAGGAGGGTGGTCTTTCCGCTCCCGAGGTACCCGGTCAGCAACAGGACCGGTATCTGTTTCTGTTCAAGTTCGATGGTCATTTCGCAAATCTTTTTACGCGGATGCAAAGTTACTCATTTTTTGGCGAAGGGGGAGCGGTTGCTGGCACGGATTTCGCAATAGAAATAGGCGAATAGTTTTTTCATAGGTTAAGTTTTAGGTTAGAATTGCGACCGCCGCTTGCTGGGAAGCACGCGGCGGTAGTCTTTTTGGGACCTGCCGCATTGCGGACCGGAAGAAAATGCGTAAATTGCAGGATTAATCATCTTGAGAAACCAATGAAAGGACTTACCCTCTTTACCACTTTGCTGCTGATTTCTATGTGCACGACCAACCACTCCACCGTCAAGGACGGAAATAAGTACGTTCCCTACGACCAGCGGGACGGCGAGGAAGCCGTCGTCTATTTCACCCGCAACCTTTCGCCCGAGGGGCTCATCGCCGCGTATGAGAAGGTGTGCGGCAACATCGACGGCCGCGTGGGCGTCAAGCTCCACACCGGCGAGCAGAACGGCCCGAACATCATCCCCCGGGAATGGGTGAAGGCCCTCGTCGAGAAGGACCTGCCCGAGGCGACGATCATCGAGACGAACACCTACTACGAGGGCGACCGCTACACCACGGAGGCCCACCGGAAGACCCTCCAGGTCAACGGCTGGACCTTCTGCCCGGTGGACATCATCGACGAGGAGGACACCCTCACGCTGCCGGTCGTCGGCGGCAAGTGGTTCGACAAGATGTCCGTGGGAAGCCACCTCGTCAACTATGACTCGATGGTGGCGCTGACCCATTTCAAGGGCCACACCCAGGGCGGCTTCGGCGGCAGCAACAAGAACATCGGCATCGGCTGCGCCGACGGCCGCGTGGGCAAGGCCTGGATCCACACCACCCCGGGCCAGCCCAACCAGTGGGACATCGCCGAGGAGGAGTTCATGGAGCGGATGACCGAGTCCACCAAGGCCACCATCGACCATTTCGGCAAGCGCGTGGCCTATGTCAATGTGATGCGCAACATGTCCGTCTCCTGCGACTGCGAAGGCCTCGCGGCCGAGCCCGTGGTCACGCCCAACGTGGGCATCCTCTCGTCCACCGACATCCTGGCCGTGGACCAGGCCTGCGTGGACATCGTCTACGCGATGACGGCCGAGGAGCACCACGACCTCGTGGAGCGCATCGAGACCCGGCACGGCCTCCGCCAGCTCTCCTATATGAAGGAACTGGGGATGGGCCACGACCGCTACATCCTCATCGACCTGGACAACGGCGGCGTGCGCATCACCGCCGCTGACGCCGCCAAGGGCCTGAAACCTTTCGTGCAGGAATAAAACTTCAACGGTATGTACGATTTGTTCTTTTCGTCCGGCACGGGCCACTCCCTGATGGTGCTGGCCTTTGTGATCGGCATCGGCCTGCTCCTGGCGAAAATCAAGGTCAAGGGGGTCTCCTTCGGGTCCGCCTGGATTCTGGCGGTAGGCATCCTGTTCTCCGTCCTCGGCGTGCGGACGGACGCGCTTTTCCTGCACTTCCTGAAAGAGTTCGGCCTCATCCTCTTCGTCTTTTCCATCGGACTCCAGGTGGGTCCCGCCTTCTTCCATTCCTTCCGCAAGGACGGCCTCCGCTTCACCCTGCTGGCCCTGCTGTTGGTGCTCGTGGCTGTCGGGTGCGTCTTCGCCATCCAGGCCGCGACCGGGAGCGACCTTCCCTCGCTGGTGGGCAGTATGACCGGCGCCGTGACCAATACGCCCGGCCTGGGTACCGCCCAGCAGACCTATTATGATACGGTCCACGGCACTTTCCTGGCGGAGGTCCATCAACCGGTCGTCTCCTCCCGCATCGCCAACGCCTTCGCCGTGGCCTATCCCATCGGCGTCATCGCCATTCTGTTCGTCATTGTCCTCCTCCGGATTCTGTTCCGGGTGGACACCAAGGCGGAGCGGATCCGGATGGATGACGGGGTGGACACGGACAAAGCCGTCATCACCCGGACGTTCATCGCGGAGAATCCGGCCATTATCGGGCTGACGCTGGACCAGGTTTCGGGGATGGTCGGCGGAGATTTCGCCGTTTCCTCCGTCGAGCGGGGAAAAGAACTGCTTCCGGTCACCGACAACCCCGTCCTGGCGGCGGGTGACCGGGTGACCATCGACCTGAATGCCCGGGACGAGCCCCGGCTGTGCATCGTATTCGGCGGAGAATCCCCCGGGGAAACCGCCCGGGCCTCCCGCCGCCCCGGCGCCTTGGTAAGCGAGCGGCTGGTCATTACCAAGTCATCGCTGAACGGAAAACGCCTCGGGGAGATGGAAACCGCCAAGCATCATGTGACGGTGGTCCGGATCATCCGCTCCGGCGTGAATCTGGTGGCACGGGACAACCTGCGGCTCCAACTGGGGGACACCCTGAAGGTCATCGGCACGAAGGAAGACCTGGCCGATTTCGCCGAATATGTGGGCAACAGCAGTACCGCCCTGGAAACCCCCAACCTGATCCCCATCTTCATCGGCATCGGCCTGGGCATTGTGTTCGGAGCCATTCCTTTGAAATTCCCCGGCCTGCCGCATCCAGCCCGTCTGGGCATTGCCGGCGGGACGCTGCTGACGGCCATCCTGATCGGCCACTTCGGCCCGCGCTGGAAAATCACGACATACACGACGGCCAGCGCCAACCGGATGCTCCGGGAAGTGGGGCTGGCGCTCCTGCTGGCGACGGTGGGCCTCAGCGCCGGCGGTTCGTTTACGGAGTCTTTCCGGCTCTTCGGCGGCGTCTGGATCCTGAACGCGCTCCTCATCGCCTTCGTTCCGGCCTTCGTCACCGGTGTGGTGGCACGCCTGGCTTTCAAGATGAATTTCTACGAGATCTGCGGCCTGCTGACCGGCGCGACGACCAATACATACGCCCTCGATTTCTGCCGGGAAAACTATGGCTCGGACCATGCCGCCGTCGGCTTTGCGACCGTCTATCCGGTGGCGCTGTTCCTGCAGGTCCTGGCTGCGCAGGTCTTGATCCTGATTTCCTGCGCCTAAAAGGCCTCCTGCCCCTGAATCGTTATCAAAAGACTACCGCCGCGTGCTTCCCAGCAAGCGGCGGTCGCAATTCTAACCTAAAACTTAACCTATGAAAAAACTATTCGCCTAAATCTATTGCGAATACTGTGCCAAAGGTCAAGTCCGCAGGAAATTATTTTGACTTTTTGGAACCCCGGTGCTTGAGCTTCCGGCCATTGAGGATGGAGGAGTCCTTCAGCTCGGTCTGGACCTCTACCACGATCTCCTCTTCCGGGTTGGTTTCCTCCTTCTTGGCCGCTTCCGGCTCCGTCGGGTTCGCGGCCTCCTCCAGGGCGCGCTGCTCCTCTTCCAGGGCCCGCTTGTTCATCTGCTCGTTCGGGCGGATGCGCTGGATCACGACCGGACGTTCCGGCCGGTCGAAACGGTTGGTCTGCACGCGGGCGATGCGGTCGATGACATTGAGGCCGCCAATGGTTTCCCCGAAGACGGTGAATTCCCCGTTCAGGTGCTTGCAGTTCGTGGAATCCTGGACCAGGTAGAACTGCGAGCCGGACGATTCCCTCATCGGGTTGGCGATGCTGCCGACCCGGCGGGCGGCGGCGAGGGCGCCTTTGATGTGCGTGTGCTCCGGCAGGATTTCCGCGTCGATGGTGTAACCCGGGCCGCCCTCGCCCCACTCGTCGACACGCGAGGTGTCGCGGGTGTACGGGTCGCCGCCCTGGATCATGAACCCGTTGATGACCCGGTGGAACAGGAGGCCGTCGTAATAGTGCGTGATCGCCAGCCGGGCGAAGTTGTCCCGGTGCTTGGGCGTGTCCTTGTACAGCTTGACCCGGATGGTGCCCATATTGGTGATGATGTCGAAAATGGGCTCCTGGGGCAGCCGGTTCTTGTAGTTCGTCAGGGAGATGGTGTCGGCCTTGGCCGTCCGCTGGTTCTTTGCTCCGGCATCGGCCGAAGGGGCCTCCGGGGTCTCGGTCGCCAGGGAGTCGGCCTGTCCCCCGTCGGCGCCGCGCCCCCGCCGGCCGCCGCAGGCGACCGCCAGGAGAACGACGAGGATGACTGTGAGTGCGCGCTTCATATTACCAGCCGATGGGGTTTTCTTCCAGGTACTTCTTCAGCTCTTCCTCGCTCCGGGCGGGCTGCTCGCTGCCGGGCAGGCCGATGATGCCGCGCACGTGCTTCGCGTAGGTATATCCCATCACGTCCAGCATCTGGAAGGTGTGGTCGAGCGAGGCGTCGAAGCGGGCGTAGTCCTTGCGGTCCTTGTCGCACCACTGGACCTCGGAGAGGGCGCACATACGCGGGAGCAGCATATACTCCAGGAACTCCGGCGTGGTGATGTACTCGGTCCAGAGGTTCGCCTGGACAC
>CAMNGM010000093.1 GCA_946538425.1 uncultured Bacteroidales bacterium
TTTTTTGCTTGTATGGGTCCACGAGATGGACCGGTACAAGCACCTACCGCGACCCCAGGTACAGGAAGACCATGCTCAAGAGCAGGAGGCAGAGGTCCAAGGCCTTGGATTTGAGGTTTTTCTCGCGGAGGAGGAGGGCGCCGATGGCGAAGCTCACGAGAACGCTGCCGCGGCGGATCATCGACACGACCGCGATGAGGGCTTCGGGCTTGGAGAGGGCTTCCATATAGACATAATCGGCCCCGCAGAGGAAGAGGCTGATGAGCGGGATGGACCAGGACCAGCGGAAGGGCGTCGTCTGGAAAACGGGGTTTTCCGTTTTATTGACCGGGGACCTGTTTCCCCGGACCCCTTGCGTCGCTGCGCTCCAGGTCCGCACAGGATACCACATCAGTCCCGTCACGGCGGCCATCATCAGCGCCTGATAGAACGTGTACCATCCGAGGACCTGCCTGCGGTCCAGGCCCAGGTATTCCGGAGACATCAAGTACTTGTCATACAGCCCGCTGGCCGCACCCAGGATGACGGCGAGGATCAGGCACAGGATCCACTTGTTGCCTGCGCCGATGCCTTCCTTCTTGCCGGAGAGCCGGAGCATCACATAGGCGGCCATCGCCAGTCCCACGCCGGTCCACTGCAGCAGGTTCAGCCGCTCCCCGAACAGGAAAATGGCCCCGAGGAGCACCAGCACCGGACGGGTGGCGTTGACCGGGCCCACGATCGTGAGCGGCAGGTGCTTCATCGCGAAATACCCCGCAAGCCAGGAGGCCAGCACCAGGGCGCTCTTCAGGACGATGTACTTCTGCACCGCCCAGCCGCCGAAGCCGGTGGCGAACAGGAAAGGAGAGAAGATGAGGGCCGACAGGACCGTGTTCAGGAAGAGAACCGGGATGACGGCATTGTCCTTCAGCGAAATCTTCTTCGCCGAATCATAGCAGCCCAGAAGCGCTGCGGACACGAATGCAAGGAGCCACCACATAAAAGTGGCGCAAAGATACGGGTTTTCAGCGGAAGAAGAAATAGAGCGCCGCCCATTCCATCGGCATCCCCTTCACGTGGCCGATGACCTTGTACGAGGCGTCCTGCACGGTCCCGTCCTTCTTCACGTGGCCGAGGATGCGGTAGGAAGCGTCTTTGATGACACCGTTCGACTGAATATGGCCCACAACCCGGTAGGAGGCATCCTGCACCGTCCCGTCCGACTCCAGGTGGCCGACGACCCGGTAGGACGCATCCTGGATGGTGCCGTCGGATTTGATGTGCCCGATGACCCGGTACGAATCGTCCTGGACGGTTCCGTCCGACTTGATGTGGGCGACGACCCGGTACGAGGCGTCCTGCACCATCTGGGCGGAAGCGGCCCAGACCGAGAGGGTCAGGAAAAGAAGGAGAGTCAAGAATTCTCGCATATCCTCCTCGCTGCAAATAACCAGCCAAAAACATTATCTTTGCAACAAATCACAAATGATGACCAAGACCTTTTTCCGTTGCCTGGCGGCGCTTCTCCTCGCCGCCGCCTGCTCGCCGAGACATCATCCTGTTCATCGAAGAGGTGGGAGAAGATATGAGCCACATCGACCGCCTCATCAACACCCTGGTCCTCAACGGGCTGTTCGAACGGTGCCGGGGCATCGTGCTCGGCGAGTTCACGGACTGCAAGGCGAACCTGGACTTCGAGAGCGTCGAGGAGATGATCTGCTCCTATGTGCCGGCAGGCATCCCGGTCCTCTGCGGCTTCCCTACCGGCCACGATGACGTGAACCTGCCCCTGGTGATGGGCGCCCCCGCGACGCTGGACGTCACGGCCGCCGGCGCATTCCTGTCTTTCGAAATGCAAGGCCGACAGGTGCCCGTCCGGACGGAAGACACCGTGGCCACCCCCTTCCAGGGCGGCCAAAAGATCACGGAAGGCAAGAAGCAGCGCCGGCTCGTCCGCATCGTCGACTTCCTGCGCCATTTCGAAGGCATCCGCCGCTAGCGGCTCCATCGAGGCTATTCCCCCAATGCCCGACGGATGCGGGAGAGGGCTTCGTCCAGGACGGAGGCGGGGCAGCCGATGTTCAGGCGGACGAAGCCTTCGCCGCCGGGACCGTAGGAGGCGCCGTTGGAGGGGATGATTTTCGCCCGAGTCCGGAACAGGTCCATCAGCTCGTCCTGCGGTAGGCCGAGGGCGCGGCAGTCCAGCCAAACCAGAAAGGAGGCTTCCGGCCGCAAAGGCTTGATGCCGAGTTCATTGTCGGCAAAGAACCGCTCCACGCGGGCGATGTTTCCTTCGATATAGCGTTTCAGGGATTCCAGCCACGCCGTGTCTTTGCGATAGGCGGCGAGGACGGCCTCGATGGTGGGGATGGAGGCTTCGTCCAGCTTGGCATTCCGGAGCGCGCCCAGATACTTTTCCCGTTTTTCCCTGTCGGGGATAATGCAGAAAGCCGTGCCGGAAAGGCCGGCGAGGTTGAAAGCCTTCGTGGGGCCGGCGAAGATGAGGCCCACGCGGGCAGCCGCCTCGCTCACGCTGCAGAAGGGCGTATGAGTGCGGCCGTAGAGGGCCAGGTCGCCGTGGATCTCGTCGGAGATGACGATGACGCCGTGCCGCTCGCAGATTTCAGCCAGCTTCACCAGGGTTTCCCGGTCCCAGAGGAGGCCGATGGGGTTGTGCGGATTGCACAGGACCAGGGCCTTCGTCTTCGCGTCGAACAGCTTTTCCAACCCCTCGAAATCCATCCGGTAGCGGCCGTTCTCGAAGAGGAGAGGGTTGTCCACAGCCATCCGGCCGAGCCGCTCGATGTATAGGCGGAAATGGTCATACACCGGCGGCTGGATGATGATCTTGTCCCCCGGCTCGGTAAAGGTGAGATAGGCCTGGTTGATGGACGTGATGACGCCAGGGGCATAGCCGACCCACTCCTTGTCCGGCGCGTAGCCATGGGCCTGCCGCTCCCAGGCGGCGACGGCCTCCACGAAAGCATCCGGCGTGGACGTATAGCCCAGGACATCCCGGTCCAGCCGCTTCTGCAGCGCCGCGCGGACATACGGGTCTGTCTGGAAATCCATGTCGGCGATCCACATCGGAATCTCCCCGTCCGTGACCCGTCCATACTTGATGCTCCAGGTGCCCGCCCGGTCGACGACCTCATCGAAATCCCAGCCTTCCGCGGCCTCGCGGCGCGGGGCGCAGGCCGTCAGCGCGGTCCCGACCGCGCCGGCCGGCACCAGCGCCGTCGCGCCGGCGGCCGCCACGCCCTTCAGAAATGCCCTTCTTTTCATAGAAACAAAGATACGAGTTTTCAGCGGAAGAAGAAATAATCGTACCTTTGTAGGGCCGAACAGAAAAGACGAGAACTATGGATACCTATCGCTTCAGGAAACAGATACACAAGCTGCCCGGAAAGGTCATTCACGCGATTCCGCTGCCGGAACCGGACGTGACGGAAGGGCACGGCGCACGCGCGCGGATTGGCGAGATCTGTCGCGAAAACGGGTATAAGCAAGTGCTGCTGGTCACGGACCGGACCCTCCATGCGCTGGGTTTCGAGCAGCCCGTCGTCGCCTCGCTGGAGGCGGCCGGGGTGGGCTGCACCGTGTTCGACGACATCCACTCCGAGCCTTCCATCGCCACGATCGAGGCGGGACGCCAGCAGGCGCTGGCGTGCGGCGCCGACTGCATCGTCGCCCTCGGCGGCGGCTCGGTGATGGACACCTGCAAGATGGTGGCGGCCGGCGTGAAGATGCCCCACCTGCCGGTCAAGGCCCTGCTCCTGAAGTTCCTGCCCGTCCGGGGCGGCACGCTGCCGCTCATCATGGTTCCGTCGACGGCCGGCACCGGCGCCGAAGTGACCGTGGGCGCCGTGGTGCTGGACGAGCGCGGCGTGAAGGGCAGTACCGTACTCATCGGCCTGAAAGTGCCCCACGTCATCCTGGACAGCGAACTTACTGTGAACGCACCTCGCGAGGTGACGGCGGCCTGCGGCATCGACGCCCTCAGCCATTGCATCGAGGGGGCGGTCAGCGACACGGAGGTGGACGAGGAAGACATGAAGCTCTCCCTGGACGGCATCCGGCTGATCCTGCAGCATCTGCCCCGTGTGATGGAATCCCCGCAGGACATCGAGGCCCGTCTCGGCATGTGCCGGGCGGCGATGTACGGCGGCAACGCCATCAACACCCAGCTGGCGGGCTATGTCCACGCCTTCGCCCACAGCATCGGCGCGAAATACCACCTGCCCCACGGGAAGGCGATTTCCCTGATGCTCCTGCCCGTGCTGGAATTCCAGAAGGCGGCCTGCCTGGAAAAATACGCGAAGATTGCGCGCTACTGCGCCCTGGCGGGCGAGGACACCGCCGATGGGGACGCGGCCGAGCGCTTCCTCGCCGCCGTCCGGCACCTGCTGACGCAGTGCGGCCTGGACGCCATCCCGTCGCCCGTGCGCCTGTGCGACCACGAGGAGCTCATCCCCTTGATCGCCGCCGATTCCATCAACTACTCCTCCCCCGTCACCCTGAGCAACGACCAGATCAAGCAGGTCCTTGACACCGTCACGGCCACGCCGACGGCAACCGACGGATACACCGAAGGCAGCCTCCGCGAGATCGTCGCGGCCCAGCGGCGGTTCTTCCGCAGCGGAGAGACGCTGCCCGTCCGCTGGCGCATCAAGCAGCTCAAGCGGCTGAAGGACGCCGTCCTCGCCCACGAGAAAGAGTTCGAGGACGCCCTGGCCGAAGACCTCGGCCGCAGCGCCGTGGAGGCCTACCTCTGCGACATCGGCCCCATCATCGTCGAGATCAACGAGATGCTTGCCGGTCTGCGCCGCTGGGCGCGCCCGGAGCGCCATTTCAGCGGACTGATGTGCTTCCCGAGCACGGTCACCAAGGTCTACAAGATGCCGTACGGCGTCTCGCTCGTCATCAGCCCCTTCAATTTCCCCATCCTCCTCACCATCGGCGTGGTCGCGGCCGCGATGGCCGGCGGGAACACCGTCGTCATCAAGTCCAGCAGCAAGTCCGCGGCCTCGACGGCGGCCCTCAAGAAATTCTTCGCCGAGGTATTCCCGCGGGAATACGTCACCCTCATCGACGGCGGGCACGACGTGGCCGACCTGTGCCTGGCGCAGCGTTTCGACAAGATCTTCTACACCGGCTCCCCGGCCGTGGGCAAGCACGTCCTCGCCGAGGCGGCCAAGAACCTCACCCCCGTCGCGCTGGAGCTCGGCGGCGAAACCGGCAACTGGTGCGTGGTCCGCAAGGACGCGGACCTGAAGGACGCCGCGCGCAAGATCGCCTTCTTCAAGCTCACCAACGCCGGCCAGATCTGCATCAATATCAACCAGATTGCCGTGGCCGAGGAGGTGGCCGAGCCGTTCCTCGCGGAGCTTAAGAACGCGTTCATCTCCCAGATCGGGGAGCACGCCGAGGAGAATCCCGAGTATCCCAAGCTCATCACGGCCGGCGCCTACGACAAGTGCGCCCGCCTGGCCGACGAGTACCGCGACCGCATCGTCTTCGGCGGTGCCGGCAACCCGGAAACCCGCCGCTACGCCCCTACGATGATCTATCCCGTGGGGATCGACGAGCACATCGTGCAACACGAGCTGTTCTGCCCCCTGCTGCCCATCGTCCCGTTCAAGGACGCGGAAGTGGACACGCTGATGGAAACCGTCGCCGACCGCGAGCATCCGCTGGCGATGTACCTGTTCACCCAGGACATGCGTTGGGCGAACCGCGTGATGCAGACGCAGCAGTACGGCGGCGGCTGCATCAACGAGGTCTGCATCCATATGATGGTGAAGGGGGTCCCGTTCAACGGCACCGGCCATTCCGGGATGGGCGCCTACCACGGCGAATGGGGTTTCCGGGAGTTCACCCACCCCCAGACCGTCCTGAAAGGCCGCACCCGCTTCAACCTGCCGTTAAGGGAGCACCCTTACAGCGGTAAAGCGGGTGAGACGAAGATGAAGCTCTTGAAGCTGTTCGAGCGGTAGGCCTATTCGGGCAGGAAAGAGACCGCCGCGCCGCCGCCCGGGGCGAGGCGGAGCGTAAGCGTGTCCTCGCAGGTGACGGTGCTGGTGATGATCTCGTAGGCGGTGGGATTCGTGTCCCAATGGGCGTCGGCGGCATCGCCGTACACGGTAGCCGTGTAGCGGACGCCGGGACGCAGGAAGGTCAGCGGCTGGTCGAAGGTGCGGCCGGTCTCGTCGGTGGA
>CAMNGM010000094.1 GCA_946538425.1 uncultured Bacteroidales bacterium
TCAGGAAATGCACGTGCATGCCGCAGGTCATCTCGTAGAGGAACTCGAACATCATCCCGTACATATGGGCCGACGGCAGCATCGACACGCACTGCATGCCGGGTTTCAGCATCGGGCAGGCGTCGTTCTTGGCGAAGTCGATGTTGGAGTATAGGGCCCGGTAAGGGATCATCACGCCCTTGGAGAAGCCGGACGTGCCGGAGGTATAGTTGATGACCGCGAGCTCCTCGGGCTTGTCCTCATAGTAATCCAGATGTTCGGGGCCGAAGTAATCGGGGTATTTCTTGCCGAAGGACTCGTTCAAGTGCTCGCGCACGTTCTGGCGCTCTTCGGTGTCGGCATACAGGAACTTGAAGGTGTTGATCTGGACGACGACGGAGAGCCCGGGCATCTCCTCCTGATTGAGACCTTCCCAGATGACCTCGTCCACGAACAGGACGCGGGCCTCGCTGTGGTTCACCAGGTAGTGGATGTTGCCGGCTTTGAATTCGTGCAGGATGGGCACGGCCACGGCGCCGTAGGTGAGGGCGGCCAGGAAGCTGACGCCCCAGTTCGCCTGATTGCGGGAACAGATGGCGACTTTGTCGCCCCGCTGGAGGCCGCACTGCTCGAAGGCGATGTGCAGTTTGGCGATCCGGCGCGCCACGTCCCGGTAGTTGAGCGTCACGCCCTGGTAGTTGGAGAGGGCGGGGCGGTCCCAGTTTTCCCGGAGACTGTTCTCGATGATCTTGTTGACGGATTTGAATTCCATGTAACGAAGGTAGGTTTTAGTTTTGCAATCTGATATCCCGGGTCCGGCCGTCGTAGCAGGATACGGTCAGTTGTCCCCGGGAAGTGGGGAGTATCTCGGAGTCGGGACGGATCATCTTGCCGCCCTCCTCCTTGGTGAGGGGTTCCCCGCCCTCGAACCCGTACACGAGGGTACGGATGGAGGTGCGGACCACCCAGTATTTCTTGTCCTTGACCTCCAGGAGCTCCGGAAGCGCCTTGACCGTTTCGGGGGCGTAGATGCCCTTCCAGGCGGCCGGCTTCTGGCCGTGGAGGTTGTACATTTCCAGCGAATTGTCCTGGTGGAGGACCATCACCGTATACCCGTGCGCGCCCGTGAAGTCATAGGCCTTCGGGCCCAGCAGCACCGGCTTGCCGAGATCCGCCGGGAAATCTTTCACGAAGCGGCCCAGGCGGTCCAGCAGGTACAGGCTCTGCCCGGCGGCGAACAGGAACTGGATCTTCCCGTTCCCGTAATAGTCGATGCTCTCGACGAAGCCGCAGATGGGCTGCTTGAACGGGACGCCCCAGAGGCCCTTGCCGTTCTCGTCGTTCAGGCACAGGTAGAGGTTCGCGTTCTGGTAGAAGGAGTTCTTCTTGCCCGTCTCCCCGTTCAGGACCTCGAAGGGACCCTTGGGGACGACCACGGTGGTGTCCCGCTCGAGGACCTGCACCTTGTTGCCCTTGAGGGCGCGCTTGTCCAGCGAGAGCCGGATGTCCGGCTGCCCGGAGGACAGGTCCAGGCCGGCGAGCGCCGGGGCGTAGGCCGATCCGGTCACATAGGCGCCGAAGGCCTCCGCGGCGACCGGCGCGAACAGGTCCGTGAGCACGGCCGGGAAGTCCGTGGCCGAGGCATAGGCCACGATGCCGGCGGGCAGGTCCAGGCCGGCGTCGGACAGCCGTTCCCGGAGCGGATAGTCCAGGAACTTCTTGTCCAGGAACGGATCCGTGGCCGGGGCGCTGCCCAGCACGGTCCAATGGCCGGGCAGGGATACGCAGACCGTGTCCACGACATCGAACAGCCCGCCGAAGAGGGTGGCCAGGCTGCCCGGGTAAGGATTGCTTCCCGTCGGGATGTCCCGTCCGGAACGCACCAGGAGGACATCCTGCCGGATGCCGTCCAGCTGATAGGAGGCGCGGACGACTTCCCTGAGCCCGAAATGGAGGGCCCACTGCTGGGGGGCCATATCGCGTCCCGCCTTGTCCTTCAAGGCTTTATCGTAAGAATTGAGCTTCCCCTTCGCATCCTGGAAGGAGCGGTAGCGCTCCAGGTAGGAGGATACGTCCCCGACGGGGATGGAGATGGCGTAGTCGGCAAAATAAGGGAGGGCGTCCCCGAAAGAAGCCGCAGGCATCTTGAGCCCGCGGAAGGCCGTCAGGAAACTGGTGCTCTTCTCCGGGCAGGCCGAGGTCCCTTTCAGGACGATGTGCTTGTCGTCGGCCGCGGCCAGTTCGAAGGCCGTCCAGTCGGCCAGGGTGCGGACAAAGTCCGTATGCTTGCGGATGCGGGCCGTGGACCAGGTCTGGAGCAGCTTCCGCGTCTGCCGGGCCGACAGGAAGGCCACGGCGGCCCCGCCGACGCGGCCGGTCAGTTCCTCCAGGCCCGGGGCCTCGAGGATGCAGAGCCCCTCGTCCAGGTGGCGGCGGGCGGAGCCCAGGAGCGTCTCGGAACGGGAGGCCAGCAGGAGCCCGTCCTGGTACGCCGTCTTGAGGCCGGCCTTCGCGGCCAGGGCCTTGTAGGGCGCGAGGAGGGTGGAATCGGCCGAGGCGACTTCCGCCGCGACGAGCGGGACCAGCGAACCGCTGTTGTGCAGGGATACCAGCATCCGGCTCTCCCCCGCCTTGGCGAGATAGGCCATCAGGGCGGGATCGTCCGGCGAGAGGAAGGCCCGGAGCACGCCGACGGAGTCCGCCAGGACCCCGCGCGCCTTCGCGCTGCCGTCGAAACAGAACACGGCGGCCGCATCGGCCGGGACGGCCCGCAGGAGCGGGTATTCCGTGTTGACCGCCACCTGCCGGGGCTTGTCCTCCCGGTACAGGCGGCTCACCGCCCACGCGATGCCCGAGAGCATCAGCGCGATCGCGACGATCGCTATGATAGTGCCTTTCCTGTTCATTTTCAGCCTCCGGCGCACTGCGCCAGAATATGCAAAGTTAATCAATATTTCCGAATATCTCGTGAATATTCCCAAAAACGCCCTGCAGATATCCACAGAGCCTGTTGATAACTTTTTGTGGAAAAATTTGGAAAATTATGGGTGGAAATGGAAGGAATTTCCTATCTTTGTACCCAGCGTGAAAGAAAGATAAGTTCAACACAGAAAAACCATGGTCAGATTCCGCGGAAATGCATTCGGCAAGGTGGACGACAAGGGACGCATCGTGTTCCCGGCCGTCTACCGGGACGAGTTTGTCCGGACGGGCGAGGAGGACATGACCCTGGTTGTCAAGAAGAGCGTCCAGGGCAACTGCCTGAACCTGTTCACCCGCGCAGAGTGGGACCGCAGGTGCGACCAGGTCCTGGAAGGGCTCGACCCTGAACTCAATCCCGAACACGCCGCGTTCTGGAGCAAATTCAACGACGGCGTCTATTATGTTGTCCCCGACGGGAAACTCGGCCGCCTGAACATTCCTTCGGAACTGCTTGAACAGACAGGTATCACCAAGGAAGTCGTGTTCGCGGGGGTCGGTTACAAGATCGAAATCTGGCCCAAGGAACGCCGCGCGTCCACCCTGATGGGAGACGAAACGTTCCAGGCAACCGCAGCGAAACTTTCCGCAAAGAAATAGGAGGTTTCGCCCCATGTCCGAATACCATACCCCTGTAATGCTTGACGAGAGCGTTTCGGCCCTCGTTATCAACCCCGACGGCGTTTACGCCGATGCCACTTTCGGAGGCGGTGGCCACACCGCCGAACTTCTTTCACGCTTACACGATGGCGCGCGCGTCATCGCCTTCGATCGTGACAGGGACGCCGTGCGGAACGCGCCGGACGACCGGCGCCTGACGATGGTGCACAACAACTTCCGTTTCATCGAGAACTACGCCCGCCACTACGGTGTCCGGTTCGACGGCATCCTGGCGGACCTGGGCGTGTCTTCGCACCAGTTCGACACCGCGGACCGCGGCTTCTCGTTCCGCTACGAGGACGCCCCGCTGGATATGCGGATGAACGCGGAGGGTAAGACCACCGCCGCCGACCTCGTGAATGGCGCCGCCGTCGAGGACTTGGAGCGGATCCTCCGCCTGTACGGCGAGGTGGACCAGCCCCGGCGGGTCGCCCAGCTGGTCGCCGCCGCGCGGGAGGAGCAGCCGATCCGCACCACCGGCGACCTGGACCGCGCGCTCGCCCGCATCCTTCCCAAGGGGGCGGAGCACAAGGTCCTCGCCAAGATCTACCAGGCCCTCCGCATCGAGGTGAACCAGGAGATGCGTTCCCTGGAGAAGTTCCTCGAGGGGGCGACGGCCTCCCTCAAGGAAGGCGGCCGGCTCGTGGTCATCACCTACCACAGCCTGGAGGACCGGATGGTCAAGAACTGGATCAAGACCGGCAACGTGGAAGGCCGGGAGGAGAAAGACCTGTACGGACGCGCCGTCACGCCGCTCGTCGCCGTGAACCGGAAGCCCGTCCTGCCGCAGGAGGAAGAAATCGCCGGAAACACCCGCGCCCGCAGCGCGAAGCTCCGGATAGCCGAGAGGAGGACCGCGGAATGAGCCTGAAAGGAATCGGCCGGAGCTTCCGGAACTTCTGGCGCGCCCTGGGCAAGGGGGAACTCCTCCTTTCCATCGGCGCCCACAAATACTATATGCACATCCTCTACCTGTTCGTGCTCGCCTGGATCTCCATCCTGCTGAGCCTGAAAGTAGACAACACCCTGACCCGGCTGGAGGAGAACAAGTCGGTCCTCAAGGACCTGGAAATCTACCACGCCGAAAAAGAGGCCGAGCTCGTGCGCCTGCACAGCGCCTCCACCACGGCGAAACGCCTGAAACAGCTGGGCTCCGACGTGACGCTGCCGGCGCAGCCGGCCACCAAGATTGACAAGCGATGAGCGAGAAGAAGAAGAAAAACAAGACCGAGATCCGGGACACCATCGAGAACCGGGACCGCATCCACCTGGTGATGTACGGTCTTACCTCGCTGTTCATCTTCCTGTCCGTGGGCATCCTCGTGTGCATCGGGCACATCCAGGCGACCTATTCCGTGGACAAGAAGGTCATCAACATCTTCCGCCCCCGCCCGGACCGCTACGTGGAGGAACCCAAGCGCGGGCGCATCCTCGCCGAGGACGGCCGGCCGCTCGCCATCACGGCCCCCCTCTATGACATCTATATGGACTGCACCGTCCGGAAGTCCGAGTTCGAGGAGATCGACCGGAAGGAGGCCCGCCGGATCCAGCGGCTGAAGGAGGCCGGCAAGGAAGCCCCCGCCCCCCAGTACAAGGGAGCCGCGGCCGAGAAGCTGTGGAAGGCCAAGGCCGATACGCTCTCCCGGGAACTCGCGCGCCTGTTCCCCGCCAAGTCCGCCGCCCAGTACTACGACGACATCATCTCCGGACGTGAGAACGGCAAGAAGCACGTCCTCATCCGGAAGAACGTCAACCACGCCACCCTCCAGATCCTGAAGAAACTCGCGCTGTACCGGGAAGGCCCCTACAAGGGCGGACTCATCGCCGAGCAGCACGACGAGCGCATCTACCCGTACGACACCCTCGCCCGCCGCGTCATCGGCTACGTCAAGGAGCAGAACCGCATCGGCATCGAGGGCACCTTCGACTACGAACTCCACGGGACGGAAGGCGTCGAATGGCGCCGCGTCACCGACGACCGCAAGTACATCCGCGACTTCGACAGCACCACGGTGAAAGCCGTGGACGGCAATGACGTCCGCACCACCCTGAACATCGACTTCCAGGACATCGCCGACCGGGCGCTCCGCCGCCAGATCGCCGACGACCCCCAGATTCGGGCCGGCATCGCCGTCCTGATGGAGGCGGAGACAGGCGCCATCCGCGCGATGGTGAACCTCTCCCGGGACACCATCCCGGGCTCCAAGCTCTGGGAACGGGACAACCTCGTCCTCAAGGAAGTGGGCGAACAGGGCTCCGTGATGAAAACCGTCACGCTCCTGTCCCTGGTCGAGGACGGATACGTCCACAGCCTGGAAGAAACGATTCCGACCAACCACGGCGCCGTCCCGGGGTACAACCAGGATGTCCATATCCTGGACTACGAACGGGAGACCGGCCGCCACGAGATCACGGTGAAACACGGATTCGAGATCTCCTCGAACTACGTGTTCACCTATCTCCCGGAGAAGTTCTACGGGGCCGACCCGCAGGAGTTCTTCGACCACATCTACGCCTACCGCCTGGGCGAGAAGTTCGACTTCGACCTGGACGG
>CAMNGM010000095.1 GCA_946538425.1 uncultured Bacteroidales bacterium
TTCTCATTTTGCAGGGTTGGATTACCAGGTGTAGCCGGCGAACTCGACGTCCTTCTTGGCGCGGTCGAGGAGTTCGCGGTTGGTGATCTTGCCGAGGTTCTCGCGGACGCCGGCGGCGTTGCCCTGGCGGGCGGCGATGATGGCCTTCAGGTAGGTGACCTTCTGGTCCTTGCAGTGGGCGGTCTTGGAGGCCTTGTCCAGCTGGCCGGTGAGGATGTAGGCGAGCACGGTGTTGTGGCAGCAGCCGTCCACGTCGGCGAGGGTCTTGGCGGCGTCCTCGTAGTCGCCGGTCAGGATCTGGACGATGCCCAGGTTCTTCTTGGCGTCGGGGGCGGTGGAGCGGCGGAAGCAGTTCGCGGCGGTGGCGAGGTCGTTCTTGCGGAGGGCGACCACACCCATCGCGTTGAGGACGTCGGCATCGCCGGAGTGGACCTTGGAGAGGGCGTCCTCGGCCTTGTCCAGCTTGCCTTCGGAGAGGTAGAGGGCGGCGAGGTTGAACTGGGCGCGCTCGGAACCGAACTTGCTGACGGCGCGCTTGTAGATCTCTTCCTTCTGGTCGGTGTTCTTCACGAGGGTGGCGGTGCGCAGGAGGGCTTCTTCATCCAGGACATCGGCATTGTCGTTGAGGAGCTTGAGGAGTTCCTCGGAGGTGTAGTTCTGGTACTCGACGTTGGCGATGAGGCGGGCGCGGCGGAGTTCCGGGAGGACCTCACCCTTGAGGGCGGTGAACACCTGGGACATGTTGCGGATCTCGTTCTCGCGGACGGCCGGGTCGCTGTACATCGACAGGACGCGGAGGATGAGCTCCTTGTCTTCGATGTCGGACTCCTTTACGAGCTGCTGGAAGCCTTCCCAGTCCTCACCGAGGCTCTTGACCTGGGCGCCGGAGAGGTTTTCGTGCTTCTTGCCCATTTCCTTGAGGGCCTTGTTGGCGGAGGCGGAGCGCTTGTCGGCGAGCTCGTTGTTCTTCCGCTCGGGGCCTTCCGGGGAGGCGTAGGCGAGGATCTCGGTGCTCTTGATGGAGGTGCGCTCGTCGGCGTTGATCTGGTCGATGGCGGCGAGGAAGTCCTTCACGGACTTGCCCTTGAGCTCGGAGCCACGGACGTCGGCGCTGTTCACCAGGTACTTGATCTGGCCTTCGGCCGTGCTGGAGATGACATCCTGGTAGGCATCGGCCTTCGGGGTCACGAAGCCGTCGCGCTTGACGAGCATATAGGTGGTGTTCACGCCGTCGGCGACCTTCTTGACGGGCAGGTTCACGAACTTCTCACCCTTGCGGGCGACGCCGCGGAGCTCGAGGTGGCTCTTCTCCATCCCGGGGACGTAGTCGAAGTGGACTTTCTCCCGGACGGTCTGGCCGTCGGAGGAGACGACCTTGTAGTTGTCCTTGACCTTCTCGCCCTGGTAGATGAAGGGCTTCATCGCGGCCTCGCCGCCCTCGTACACGAGGACCGGGGTCACTTCGAGGATGGCCTTGGGGTTGAAGTAGTCGGCCGGATAGGTGACGGTGACGGTGGCGTCGATGGCGTCGTTCACGGCCTCGAGCACGCCGGGCTCGCAGGCGACCTTCACATTTTCAGCCATCTGCGCCATCTTTTCGACGGAGGCGCAGGAGACGGCCGCGGCGAGAATCGCGGCGGCGCAGAGGAATTTGAAAGATTTCTTCATTCTATCTGTACTTTTAGTTATTGACAGTCAATTCGCAAATATAGCATTTTTTTCGTAATTTTGCAGAACTATGGACTTACAGGCACTGAAAAACAAATACGACATCATCGGCAACGATCCGGTCCTGAACCAGGCGCTGGAGACGGCGGTGAAGTTCGCGCCCACCGACCTGAGCGTCGTGATCCTGGGCGAAAGCGGTGTCGGCAAGGAAAACTTCGCAAGGATCATCCACCAGTACTCGGCCCGTCGGAACAACAATTTCTTCGTGGTGAACTGCGGCGCCCTCGCCAAGGAACTCGTGAACTCCGAGCTCTTCGGCCACGTCAAGGGCTCCTTCACCGGGTCCACGGAAACCCGCAAGGGCTATTTCGAGGACGCGAACGGCGGCACCCTCTTCCTGGACGAGATCGCCGAGCTCCCGCTGGAGTCGCAGGCGCTCCTGCTCCGCGTGCTCCAGTCCGGCGAGTACCGCAAGGTGGGGTCCAACAAGATCGAGCATACCGATGTCCGCATCGTCGCGGCCACCAACATCGACCTCTACGAGGCGGTCCGCCGCGGAAAGTTCCGCGAGGACCTCTATTTCCGCCTGAGCGCGGCGCAGATCCGGATCCCGGCCCTGCGCGACCGCCAGGACGACATCTACCTGCTGTTCCGCAAGTTCACCTCCGACTTCTCGGAGACGAGCGGGATGTGCAAGATCTCCCTCCGGCCGGATGCTATCCGGCTGCTCTGCTCCTACCGCTGGCCGGGCAACGTCCGCCAGCTCATGGGCTTCACCCAGGCCCTCACGGCCCAGGTCTCCCGGAAAGTCACGCCCACCCTCCAGCGCATCGAACTCTCGGCGGCGGAGCTCGCCCCGTTCATGCCGGTGGAGCAGGGGGAACCGATCCCGGTGCCCTTCACCGGCCCGCAGGGCGGTTCCCAGTCCGGCGCCGGCGGCCCTGCGATGGACCTCCAGCCCATCGTGAAGGCCATCTTCGACCTGAACCAGCGCATCGACGACCTCGAGGCCCGGCTGGACCGCCGCTCGCTGCCTGCCCCGGCCGCCGCGCCCCGCGCGGAGGAGGCCGAGTGGCAGGGGCAGGACTTCGCGGCCCCTTCCGGCCGCGTGGTCGAGTCCGTCGCCGACGAACAGCCCCAGCAGGAGCCCCCGACCCTCTCCGTGAAGGAGCAGGAAGCCGAACTCATCCGCAAAGCCCTCGAAAAGCACGGCGGCAACCGCAAGCTCGCGGCCGAGGAGCTCGGCATGTCCGAGCGCACCCTCTACCGCAAGCTCCCGCCCGAATACCGCAAGAAATGAAGAAATTCCTCCTGCTCATCCTCCTCGCCGCCGCGGCCGTCTCCTGTGGGATCTATTCCTTCACGGGCACGAACATCCAGCCCGACGTCAAGACCATCACCATCCCCTTCGTGGAGTACAAGGCCCTCCGGGTGAATCCGTCCCTGTCCAACGACCTGACGGAAGCCCTGCAGGACAAGTTCCGCAAGCTCACCTCCCTGGAGCAAGTGGACGAGGACGGCGACCTGGAGCTCGTGTGCGAGGTGACCGGCTACGACGTCAAGGCCACGGCCATCACCGCGGGCGAAGTCGCCGCGCAGAACCGCCTCACCGTCACGGTGAAGATCGAGTTCACCAACCGGAAGTACCCGGAGGACGACGTAAGCCAGTCCTTCTCCGCCTATGAGGACTTCGACGCCACCCAGTCCCTCGACGCCGTGGAAGGCGGCCTGTGCGAAACGATCATCGAAAAGATCGTCGAGGACATCTTCAACGCAACCGTCGCGCAATGGTAAACGGAACGGATTATATCGACCTGGGCTCCCTGACGATGGACGAACTCGCCGGGGTGGTCCACCTGTACCCCTGGTTCGCCTCGGCCCGGAAGGAGCTGTGCTCCCGGATGTCCCGCCTGGGCGGCGACGACTGGGGCGTGGAGCAGTATGCCGAGGAAGCCCTCTACATCGGCGACCGCCGCAAGGTGGCGGCCCTCCTGCGCGCCGGGAACAAGGCCCGCTATGCCGACAAGGACGTGGAGCGCATCCTGCGTTCGTACATCGCCCCGGCCCCGGAGGCCGAAGCCGCCGGCGAGCCCGGCCGCGAGGTCCACGTGGTGGGCGGGGACTATTTCTCCCAGGCCCAGTACAAGGGCGTGGGCCGTGCGGACGACAACATCTTCACCCGGTTCGCGGTGAAGATCAAGTCCGACGGCGCCAAGGACGACAAGACCGGCTCGGACATCGCGGACCGCTACGCCACCGAAACCCTGGCCGAAATCTTTGCTGAACAGGGCTGTGTGGAGGAGGCAAGACGCATTTATTCCCGTCTGATTTTGGAAAATCCGGAAAAAAGTGCTTACTTTGCAGCCCTTATCGACAAATTGAATTAAAAGTAGTATAGATATGAACGTCGCATTCACCATCCTGGTCGTCCTGATTGTCCTCGCGGCCATCCTGCTGATCGTGGTCGTCCTCCTGCAGAACGGCAAGGACGGCGGCCTCGCCACCAACTTCACTTCCGCGAACCAGGCCCTCGGCGTCCGCCAGACGGCCACCATCCTCGAGAAGGCCACCTGGTACCTCATCGCCTTCATCCTCGTCCTCGCCATCGCCAGCACGCTGATCGTCAACCGCGGCACCGGCAAGAGCGCGAGCGAAGCCGTGAGCTCCGAGATCCTCAACCAGGCCGCCCCGGCCTCCGAGACCCCGGCTTTCCCGGTGGACATCCCCCAAGCCGATCCCACCCAGGAGTAATGTGAAGGCTGACAAATTGTCAGTCAACCTGTAAAGGAATAGCGTTTGAAGATAGCCGTTTGCCCGGTCGGGCGGACGGCTATCGCTGCATACCCGCCGGGCGAAAAGGAGACATCAGACTATGGCAAATAACGAAAACTCTTTTCTGCAGCGGTTCGCAGTGAACCTTAACGAGCGCGCCTCCCAGGGCAAGCTCGATCCGGTCATCGGGCGGGACGACGAGATCCGCCGGGTGCTCCAGATCCTGTCCAGACGAACCAAGAACAACCCCATCCTGGTGGGCGAACCGGGCGTGGGCAAGACGGCGATCTCCGAAGGGATCGCCCAGAACATCGTGTCCGGCCACGTGCCGGAGAACCTGAAGACCAAGCAGGTGTATTCCCTGGATATGGGCGCCCTCATCGCGGGCGCGAAGTATCAGGGTGAGTTCGAGGAGCGGCTCAAAGGCGTCGTGAAGGAGGTCGTGGACTCCGCCGGCGAGATCATCCTCTTTATCGACGAGATCCATACGCTCGTGGGCGCGGGCCGCACTTCGGGCGCGATGGACGCGTCCAACATCCTGAAGCCGGCCCTGGCCCGCGGCGAGCTCCGCACCATCGGCTCCACCACGCTGGACGAGTACCAGAAATACTTCGAGACCGACAAGGCCCTGGAACGTCGGTTCCAGATGGTGATGGTCGACGAGCCTTCCCCCGCGGAATCCATCGCGATCCTCCGTGGCCTGAAGGAGCGCTACGAGAACCACCACAAGGTCCGCATCGAGGACGATGCGCTGATCGCGGCCGTGAACCTGTCGCACCGGTACATCACGTCCCGGTTCCTGCCGGACAAGGCCATCGACCTCGTGGATGAGGCTGCGTCCAAGCTGCGGCTGGAGATGAACTCCGTGCCGGAGCCCATCGACGACCTGAACAGCGCCATCCGCCAGAAGGAAATCGAGAAGGAGGCCATCAAGCGCGAGGGCGTGTCCCTGAAGATGGAAAAGCTGGACGCCGAGCTCAAGGAGCTGAACGCGCAGCGGGACGTGCTGATGAAGCGCTGGAACGAGGAGAAGGACATCCTCGCCGGTCTGCAGACGGCCCGCCAGGAGATGGAGGATTACAAGATCCAGGCGGCCTCGGCCGAGCGCGCGGGCGACTATGGCAAGGTCGCGGAACTGCGCTACGGCAAGATGGTCGCGACGCAGAAGACCATCGACGAGCTGTCCGCCAAGGCGGCTGCCATCAAGGAACCCATTGTCACCGAGGCGGTTACTCCGGAAGACATCGCGGAGGTCGTCGCGAAGTGGACCGGCATCCCCGTGAAGCGGATGCTGGAGAGCGAGAAGGAGAAGCTCCTGCGGATGGAAAGCGAGCTGCACAAGCGGGTCGTGGGCCAGGACCGGGCCATCCAGGCCGTGTCCGACGCCGTCCGCCGCAACCGGGCAGGCCTTTCCAACGAGAAGCGCCCGATCGGCTCCTTCCTGTTTATGGGTACGACCGGCGTGGGTAAGACCGAGTTGGCGAAGGCCCTGGCGGAGTTCCTGTTCAACGACGAGAACATGATCACCCGGATCGATATGTCCGAGTACCAGGAGCGGCATACCGTCTCCCGGCTCGTGGGTGCGCCTCCGGGATACGTGGGCTACGACGAGGGCGGCCAGCTCACCGAGGCCGTGCGGCGGAAGCCGTACTCGGTGGTCCTGCTGGACGAGATCGAGAAGGCCCATCCGGACGTGTTCAACGTGCTCCTGCAGGTGCTGGACGACGGCC
>CAMNGM010000096.1 GCA_946538425.1 uncultured Bacteroidales bacterium
GCTCCTCGCGTCCGCCCCAGGTGGTCTCGGTGATGATGACCTGCTTCTCGTTCATATTGCCCACGGTCTGGAAGGTATGGGGGACCTGGTCGATCTCGCCGAGGAACTTCCCGCTGTCCCAGTCATACACCTTGAGCAGCGAACCGGCCTTCCAGTCCGCGGCGGGGTGGTAGTACAGTTCTCCGAACAGGTAGTGGGAGTCCGCCGCATAGGTGACCAGGGTGGAGCCGTCCTTGCTGGCGCCCTTGGTGATGATGACATTCGTGCAGGTATTGCCTTCCAGCGCGGGAATCAGGAAAAAAAGCGCGGAGAGGACGAGGGTCAGGTGCGGTTTATGCATCGTATTTGGGGGTTTGTTCAATAATTGTTAATTTTGTCTGCTTGCAAGCATTTGCAAATTTATGAAAATTTATCAACGGATGAAACACATATGGATGCTGGCGGCGGCCCTCCTCGTGGGCTCCGTCGCCCTGCGCGCCCAGAACCAGGGGCCCCAGACGGATGAGCAGCGGGAGAAACAGCTGCTGGAGTTCATCGACAAGGAAGTCAAGCGCCTGTCGGACCAGCTCGGGCTCGAATACTGGCAGGAGTTCTATGTGGACTCCACCCTCACCCACGACTATCACGCCCTCCAGGACGAACTGGAAGAGCTCCAGAAGACGAAGGTCGGGAATGCCAACATCTACCAGAACGTCCAGGACAAGTGGATGCAGCAGATCGACGACTCCTACCACCGCTTCTTCAACGAGGAGCAGTGGAAGAAATACTGGAAATCCACCGGCCAGCGCAACCAGAAAGCCCGCGACAAGCGGAAGGCCAAGGCGGAAAAAGCCTCGGCCGAGCTCAAAAACGCCGGAAAATAGTTATCTTTGCGGGATTTTAGACGAAAACAAGGTATGAAAGAAGCGATCGAACAGATCCAGAAGCAGCTGGCCGAACTCAAGGCCGCCTCGCAGAAAGAAGTGGAGGACGCCCGTGTCCGCCTGCTGGGAAAGAAGGGTTCCATCACCGCGTTGATGGAGGAGTTCCGCACCATCGCCCCGGAACTCAAGCGTGAATACGGCCAGAAGCTCAACGAGCTCAAGAAGGCCGCCACGGCCAAGATCGAGGAGCTCAAGGAGCAGGCCGCGGCCGCCGCCGTGGAACTGGCCCCGAAGCAGGACCTTTCGATGCCGGGCGACCCCTTCGAGCTGGGTTCCCGCCATCCCGTCTCCATCGTCCGCCAGGAAATCGTGGACATCTTCCGCAAGTTCGGCTACGACGTGGCCGAAGGCCCGGAGATCGAGGACGACTGGCACGTGTTCGAGGCGCTCAACTTCCCGCCGAACCATCCCGCCCGTGAGATGCAGGATACCTTCTTCGTGTCCAACGGCCACCTGAATCCGCTCCTGCTCCGCACCCACACCTCCTCCGTGCAGGTGCGTACGATGGAATCCCAGCCCCTCCCGATCCGCGTGATCTGCCCGGGCCGCGTGTTCCGCAACGAAGCCATCAGCGCCCGCGCGCACTGCATCTTCCACCAGGTGGAAGGCCTCTATATCGACAAGAACGTCACCTTCGCGGACCTCAAGCAGGCCATCCTCCTGTTCGCCCGCGAGATGTTCGGCCCGGACACCCAGATCCGCATGCGCCCGTCCTACTTCCCGTTCACCGAACCCTCCGCGGAGGTCGACGTGAGCTGCAACATCTGCCACGGCAAGGGCTGCAACATCTGCAAGGGCACCGGCTGGCTCGAGATCTTGGGCTGCGGCATGGTGGACCCGAACGTCCTCGAGGCCAGCGGCATCGACTCCAAGGTCTACAGCGGCTTCGCCTTCGGCATGGGCGTGGAACGCATCGCGATGCTCAAGTGGCAGGTCAACGACCTCCGCCACTACTTCGAGAACGACATGCGCTTCCTGAAGGAGTTCGCTACCGCGACGGAAGTCTAGGTTTCCCGGGTAATCGACATTGAATGATTCCCTCGTCCCATTTGGCGGGACGGGGGAATCTTATATAAGATTCATTAAAAAGACCCCTGAAACAACACAAGTTATCAACAGTGTGGGATGTTTCAGGGGTTTTTCGTGTAACTTGTAAAGAAAAATTTGCAGGTATGTCATTTATAAGTTACATTTGTGATGGAAAATAAAAAACGGGAAGTCGTTGTTTATAAGGACTACTTTTTGACCTTTTTCGCCCAGCAGGAGCGGAAGGTGCAAGATAAGATCATTAAGATTCTCGATATCATAGAACAATTGGAACGGATTCCGGAATCTTACTTGAAGTATATTGTCGAGACAGATGGATTATATGAGATCAGGGTACAGCTCGGAAATAGAATCTTCCGGATATTCTGTTTTTTTGACGGGAACCGAGTCGTCGTGCTGCTTACCGGTTTCTTGAAGAAGGAACAGAAAACACCGCAAAATGAAATACAAAAAGCGCTGAGGCTGAAAAAGGCGTACTATGACGAAAAAAAGGATTGAGATGGAACTGACGACATTAGATCAGGTTAAACACCAGTTTTACGGGCCAGAAGGGACTCCGGAACGGGATCGAATCGAGAACGAGCTTCACGCGCTGCGCGTCGGTTTGAAAATCCGGACGGCTCGCGAAAAGCAGTGTATGACACAGGAAGAGCTGGCACGCAGGGTCGGCAAAAAGCGAAGTTTCATTTCCAAAGTCGAAAACGACGGAGGAAACATTACGCTGAAAACCTTATATGAAATCGTGGAACAGGGTTTAGGGTGTCGGTTAAGTATCGACCTGATATGACTTCCCTGCAAGATTATGTGCAAAACAGCCCCGTTTTGCACATTTTTTGTCGTTTGAGGGGTATGAGACACTTCATTTTGCTTTTGCTGGCCGTGGTGACGGTCACGGCCTGCGGCACGTCCCGCCGGGTATCGGCGGTGGACGGGACGCCGTCCTGGGAAGGCCGGAGCACGGCGGAAATCCTGCGGGCGATGGGGGATCCGGACCGGATCGACGCGGACGGGAAGGGCGGCAGCATCCTGGTGTACGAGTCCGCCCCGGACTACAGCAGCCCGGAGTATGACATCCTGGCTCCGGAGGCGGAAGCCCGGACGCGGAGATATGCCCATTTCTACCTGGACGACGAAGGCCGCTGCTACCGGGTGGACACGAACCGGCCCCTGCCTGTTCCGTCCCGCTTTTTCCACACCGGGGTCGCGGTCGAATTCTGGTTGGATCTCCTGTGGTCCATCCCCCTTCTCACCCTCATCGCCCTCCTCTGACGTTCTGTTGGACGTTTTTTACAGTGTAATGGACAATTCTTTCAAAGAGTTGTCCGTTTTTTCGTACCTTTGGACAGCACTAAAACCACTTGCCATGCGACTCCGTCATCCTTTCAGCGTTGTCTTCCTGCTGTCCGTTTCCATCGTCCTGCTGTGCGCCTGCGGCGCCGGGAAAACCATCCGCACCGTCGCGGAAGTCCGGGTCGAAGCCCCGGAGGGCACGGCGCCCGTGCTGCCGTACCAGGTCTGGGTCACCTATGCGGACCGTTCCGGCGAATGGCGCCAGGTGAAGTGGACGAACTCGCTCCGGGAAACCGAGGAAGAGGAGGCAGCCCTGCCGGTGGGATCGGCTTATACCGTCGCGGGATATGTCCTTGGAGACAATTCGACGGAGAACGGATTTCCGGTGGAGGCGCAAGTGACGGTGGTGGCGGGGAAACCCGCCGTGCCGGCGCAGGAGCCGGTCGCCCGGCCGCTGCCGCTCGGGAGCGTCCGGCTCATCGGCGACAACCGGCTCACCGCGAACCGCGACCTGGACGTGCAGAATCTGCTCTCGCTGGACATCACCCAGCAGCTGTATAACTACCGCGACACGTATGGCCTGCCCACGGACGGCTACACCGTAGCCGACGGCTGGGATTCCCCGACCACGAAGCTTAAGGGCCACGGAACGGGACACTACATGTCCGCCCTCGCCTTCGCCTTCGCGGGCACGGACGATCCGGCCCTCAAGGATGAGATCCGCAGCCGCATCCGCCGGATGGTGGACGAGCTCCGCGCCTGCCAGGAGCTGACGTTCGTCTGGGACAAGAAGCTGGGCCGGTACCGCGAGGCGCGGGACCTCGTCCCGGAGGCCGAGTTCGCCAAGCTGGAAGGCACTTGGGCGGCGTTCGACAAGTACAAGAAGGACTGCCGGAGCTATGGGTACGGCTATATTAACGCCATCCCGGCGCAGCATCCGGTCCTCATTGAAAAATATGCCCCCTACAACAATGAGAAGGGGGTTTGGGCTCCCTATTATACCATCCACAAGCAGCTGGCCGGCCTCGTGGACATCGCCACGAACATCGACGACCAGGAGATCGCCGCTAAGGCCCTCCTGATTGCGAAAGACATGGGCCTTTGGGTCTGGAACCGGCTGCATTACCGCACGTACGTGAAGATGGACGGGGACAAGGCGGAGCGCCAGGCCCGGCCCGGCAACCGCTACGAGATGTGGAACATGTACATCGCCGGCGAAGTGGGCGGCATGCAGGAAGTCCTTTCCCGGCTGGCCGGCATGGTCGCCGATCCGGAGGAGAAAGCGCATCTCGTGGAGGCTGCGGGCTGCTTCGACTCGCCCGCATTCTACGACCCGCTCTCCAAGAATATCGACGACATCCGCACCCGCCACGCGAACCAGCACATCCCCATGATCGTGGGCGCGCTGAACCTGTACCGGGCGGGCGGAAATCCCTATTACTACCAGATAGCCAGCAACTTCTGGAACCTGGTCCAGGGCCGGTACGCCTATGCGATGGGCGGCGTCGGCAACGGCGAGATGTTCCGCCAGCCCTACTCCCAGATGCTGTCGATGAACACCAGCGTCCAGTCCGACCGGCAGCGGAACATCTTCCCGAACCCGGACATCAACGAGACCTGCTGCGCCTACAACCTCGCGAAGCTCACCAAGGACCTGAACGGATACAATCCGGATGACGCGCGGTATATGGATTATTACGAGCGGGTGCTGTACAACCAGCTCGTGGGCTCGGTTAATCCGCACGAGTACGGCGTGTGCTACCAGTACGCCGTGGGCATGAACGCCACGAAGCCGTTCGGCAGCCCGACTCCGCAGGAGACCTGCTGCGGCGGCACGGGCGCGGAGAACCACGTCAAGTACCAGGAGGCGGCCTACTTCGTCTCCGACAACACCCTCTGGGTGGCCCTGTACCTGCCGACGGTGGCGAATTGGGACGAGAAGGGCGTCACCCTGCGCCAGGAATGCGCCTGGCCGGCGGAATCCTCCGTGATCACCGTGGAAAAGGGCGGCACCTTCGCCCTCAAGCTGCGGGTCCCCTACTGGGCCACGGAAGGGTTCGGCGTGAAGGTCAATGGCCGCAAGCTCAAGGCCGATTATCAGCCTTGCTCCTATGTGGAGATTCCCGAGCGGGAATGGAAAGCCGGCGACCAGGTGGAGGTGACGATGCCGTTCACCAAGCACTTGAACTTCGGTCCGGACAAGATGGACCTGGCCGCGACGGGCGTGAACGAGGCGCGTACCCCGTTTGACCCGATGTGGGAAGGCGTCGTGATGTACGGTCCGCTGGTGATGGCCACCCCGGACATCACGGTGTGGGAGCAGGCGGAGTTCGACCTGGATCCCGACCTGGGCGACATTGTCCTGAAAGGACATACGACGGATGCCGGCACGGACGGCAACGTCTATACCCTCACCCTCGGCGACAAGACCTTCTATCCCGACTATTACATGACGGACCACAGCACGCACTATCTGCGTCTGAACGTCCTGAACGAGGGAAAGAAGACCAGGAGCACGCGCGGCGTGGACAAGACGTACCTGGACCAGGCCATCCGCATCGCCCGTTCCCGCGTGGAGGCGCAGGAGGCGTGGAACGCCCTGGAGACCAAGGTCCCCGCCTTCGCCCCGTGGGCCCCGAACGGCTATGCCCGGATGCTGGAGCAGCTGGAGACGGCCGAGGCGGTGAACGCCGCGGAGCCCCGCGGGCTCAGCCAGGAGGACGTCACGAAGGCCACGTCGGCCCTGAACGCCGCCATCAACACCATGCGTCCCGGCAACCTGGCCGAGCCGGAGGACTTGGACGCCCTGCTGCGCCTGGTCGTCGAGACCAAGGAGATCCCGAACAAGAGCACC
>CAMNGM010000097.1 GCA_946538425.1 uncultured Bacteroidales bacterium
TCAGTTTCCTGGAGACCAGCGCCAATCCGTACATCCTCGCGATGGGCGACCCGGCCACCGCCACCCGGCGGCTGAACTTCGCCCAGTCGTTCAACCCCATCGGCTCGCTGTGCGGGATGTATGTGGCGATGAACTTCATCCAGGCCCGCCTGAACCCGATGGACTCCGCCGCCCGGGCCACCCTGTCCGACGCGGAGTTCGAGGCGATGAAGCAGTCCGACCTGGGCATCCTCATCACCCCGTACGTAGCCATCGGCGTCGTCATCGTGGTGATGTTCCTGCTGATCCTGCTGAAGAAGATGCCCGCCGTCCACGAGGAAAGCTCCCAGTCCGTGGGCGCCTCGCTGAAGCGGCTCGTCGGCATCCCCCGCTACCGCGAGGGCGTGCTGGCGCAGTTCTTCTATGTGGGCGTGCAGATCATGTGCTGGACCTTCATCATCCAGTACGGGACCCGCATCTTCATGGAGCGCGGGATGAGCGAGATCGACGCGGAAGTCCTCTCGCAGAAGTACAACATCGCCGCGATGGTTCTCTTCTGCTGCAGCCGGTTCATCTGCACGTACCTGATGAAGTACTTCAAGCCCGGGAAGATGCTCTACTGCTTCGCTTTCGCGGGCCTCGCCTTCGCCCTCGGGGTCATTTTCTTCCAGGGAATCGCCGGCCTGTACTGCCTCGTCGCCGTCTCCGCCTGTATGTCCCTAATGTTCCCGACCATCTACGGCATCGCCCTCGAAGGGCTCGGGGAAGACGCGAAGTTCGGCGCCGCCGGCCTCATCATGGCCATCCTGGGCGGCTCGGTCCTGCCGCCGTTCCAGGCGATGGTCATCGACAAGGGGACGCTCTTCGGAATGCCGGCGGTGAACCTCTCGTTCATCCTCCCGGCGCTCTGTTTCGTGGTGATTGCGGTTTACGGCCTCCGGGTACACCGGAAGGTCATCTAGATTCCTTCGTCGGTCTTCGACCTCCTCGGAATGACAGTCGCCATTTCAACCTCTTCGGAATGACAGTTGTCATTTCGAGCTCTTCAGGATGACAGATGTCATTTCGAGCGAAGTCGAGAAATCTTCACTTCGGGAAACATCCTGCAAAGGGCGCGGAAGTGCTTGAAAGGCAAGGTGCTTCCGTATTTTACGGCCTTCACGAGCGTGAACAGGCACACGAACAGGAAACGTTCCCAGAGCGGGCGGTTGATGTCGCACAGGCGGGCCAGCGACCCCATATAGTAGTTCCGGTAGATGACCTTCTCCTTCGGTTCCTGCCGATAGGCCCGGTCGTGCACGGCCCGCGCCTCGGGGACGATTCCCACCTTGAATCCGTGGTACCGCGCCCGGTCGCACCAGTTGTCGTCGTTCCCGTAGACCGGGAACAGCGGGTCGAACATCCCGACGGTCTCCAGCGCCTTCCGTGGCACCAGCCAATGCGCGGCCATTACTGTAGTCACCGTCGACGGCTGGCACACACTTCCAGAATCGTCGCTGCGCGACCCCTCCCTAAAGGGCCCCTCCCTCTTATGATGCCGAGGGTGGCACAGATTCTGGAAGTGTGTGCCAGCCGCTGACTCGAGAATCTTCCCAAATTGCCGGTCCAGCGCCTGGAAGCCGTCGGTCATCTGGAGGGGGCTGAGGACCGCATACTCCGGGTGCGCCTCGGAGGCGGCGACCAGGGTGCCGAGCGTCGAGGGTTCGATCCAGGCGTCCTGGTTCAGGAGGTAGATATAGTCGTAGCCCTTGTCCAGGGCGTAGCGGAAGCCCTGGTTGTTGGCCTCGGCGAAGCCCAGGTTGTCCGCGCTGCGGACGAGCTTCGCCTCGGGGAAATGCCCCTGGACCCAGTCCGCCGACCCGTCCGTCGAATCGTTGTCCCACACGAAGAGGTCCGCCGGCGCCTCCGAAGCGCGGACGCTCCCGAGGCACCGTTCCAGCCACTTGCGGCCGTTGAACGTGACGACGATGACGAGGATCTTCATAACTTCGCAAAGATAAGAAAAAAGTGCTTGTATCGGTCCAAGTTTTGGGCCGATACGGGCAGTTATTTCCGCAATTATGGCTATTTTTGTAAGTTATGCCGAAGGTGAGCGTCGTCATCGTATGTATGGACAGGCCGGATCTGCTGAATCCGTGCCTGGAGAGCATCCGCGCCCACAACCGGACCGAGCTCGAAGTCTGGGTGGTGGCCTACCGGTTCTCGGAGGAGAACCTCTCGCGGCTCCGGGCGGACTGGCCGGCGGTGAAGGTCGTCGAAAGCCGCGAGCTTCGGGGCTTTTCGGAGAACAACAACCTCGCCCTGCGGCAGGTCACCGGGGAGTACTGCTTCATCGTCAATGACGACACGCTGATGCGGATGCCCGTCATCGACCGGCTCCTCGCCGACTTCGACCGCCTCCCCGCGGACGCCGCCGTCGTCTCCCCGAAGATCGTCTTCCCGGACGGCCGGGTGCAGACCAGCGGCCGCGCGCCCTGGACGGCCTGGCGCTACGTGAAGCACTACCTGCACCTGGTGGACGAGACCGTCCCGACGCCCTGGTCGATGCAAGAGGGTCTCTTCCGGACCTGGACCGTGAACGGCGCCTGTTTCCTCGTCCGCACGGAGGTCTTCCGCGAGGCCGGCTGGTTCGACGAGACCTATACCTTCACCCCCGAAGACATCGCCCTCGGCCACAGGATCAACGAGTTGGGGTATACCGTCTGGGCCGACGCCGACGTGGAGATCACCCACCTCGCCGGGGGCACCGTCTCCCGGATGGAGACCGCCATCAAGCCCACGCGGGTGCGCGGCGCGCTCCAGTTCTACAGCGGCGGCAGCAAGCTCCGGTATGCGCTCCTGGGCGCGTTCGTCTGGTGCGTCGAAGCCTGCCGCCGGCTCAGGTACCGCTTCGCCGACCGCTCCGACCCCGGGAGCCACGCCGCGATCATGTACGCCACGGCCGGGAACGTGATGCGGTCCGTCTTCACGAAGCGCACCACCAAGGAGATATTCACCGAGCTTTACCGCCAAGTGAGATAGGAGATGGCCACGAGCGCGAATATCCGGATCGCCCGCAACACGATCGTCATCTATGTCCGGATGGCGGTCACGATCCTCGTGGGGCTCGTCACCAGCCGGCTGGTGCTGCAGGCCCTCGGGGCCTCGGACGTGGGCATCTACAGCGCCGTGGGATCGACCGTCGCCCTGATTTCCTTCATCACCGGCGCCCTCACCGCGACCACCGTCCGGTTCATGAACTTCGAGATGGGCAAGCCGGGCGGGGACACGAACCGGATGTTCAACATCTGCCACGCCATCCACATCGGCGGCGCCGCGGTGCTGCTGGCGCTGCTGGAGTCCATCGGCCTGTGGTACATCCACCACCACCTGAACGTCCCGCCCGGGAAGGAGGCCGACGCGATGTTCGTGTTCCAGGTGTCCACCGTCGTCGCCTGCCTGGGCATCGCCAACGTTCCTTTCCAGAGCCTGTTCAATGTCCACGAGCGCTTCGCCACCGTCGCGGTGGTGGACATCGTCAATGCGCTCGTCAAGCTCGGGCTCGTCATCGGCCTCCTGTACTGGAAGGGCAACGGCCTGCGGCTGTACGCCCTGCTGATGAGCGTCACGACGTGGATCTGCTTCGTGGTGTACCGCCGCCTGTGCCGCCGGAACTGGCCGGACATCATCCGCTGGAAGTTCGTGCGGGAGCGGAAGGCCTACCGGGAGGTGCTGGTCTTCAACAACTACAACCTCCTCTCCTCCGCGTCGATGATCGCCCGCTCCCAGGGCTCTAACATGCTCATCAACGCCTTCTTCGGAACCACGGTGAACGCGGCCTACTTCTACGCCGGCACGGTCCAGAACTACGTGAACCAGTTCATCGCGAACTTCGACACGGCCGCCGCCCCGCAGATCACGCAGAACATCGGCGCCGGCCACGCGGACCGCTCGGTGGCCCTCGCGGAGCGCGTCTGCCGCATCTGCATCCTCCTGTTCCTCCTGCTGTTCTTCCCGCTGTGGAGCGAACTGGACTTCATCCTGAACCTCTGGCTGGGCGCCAAGATCCCCGCCGGGACGGTGCTGATGTGCCGGTGGACCCTCGGGGTCGCCGCCGCCTCGGCCACCTCGGCCGGCCTCGCCCAGCTCATCAACGCCTACGGCCGCGTCAAGTGGTACAAGATCGAATTCAGCGTCCTGTACCTCCTGTGCCTCGTCGCCGGCTGGCTGCTGTTCCGGGCCGGCCATCCCGCCTACACGATCATCGTCTGCTTCGTGGCGGCCGACCTCCTGAGCCGCGTCATCCAGCTCGTCCTGCTACACTGTCAGTTCGGTTTCAAGGTCGGCAAGTTCCTGAAAGAAGCCTACTTACGGCCCGCCATCGCAGCCACCGTCCTGATCGGCTGGCTGGCGCTCTACCGCCTCCTTCCTTTCGACGGGGCCTGGGCGAAGGCGGGCGGCATCGTCCTCACCGGCTGCGTCACCGCGGCGGTCCTCGCGCTCGTGGGCCTGAAGAGCGGCGAGCGCCGCGAAATCCGCCGCTTCCTGGGCCGCAAATGGCACGAATGGGAGCTGGACCACCTCTACGAGCGGGTGGCAAGGCGGGAATGGAAACGCAAGTTCGGAACGGAGCTGGACCTCGATCATCCCCGCGACCTGAACGAGAAGATCCAGTGGCTGATGTGCCGAAGCGACACATCGGCCTGGACCCCCCTTTCGGACAAGGTCGCCGTGCGCGACTATGTGAAGGGAAAGGGCCTGGGCGAGCTCCTGGTCCCGCTTCTCGGCACCTGGAAGCGCGCCAAGGACATCCCCTGGGACTCCCTCCCGGAGAAGTTCGTCCTCAAGTGCAACCACGACAGCGGCTCCACGCACATCGTCGACCGCGACACCAACCGCGCCGCCGTCGCGGCGGCCCTGGACGAGGCTCTGAAAGTGAAATACGGCTACCGTCACGGCGAGATGCACTACAACGGCATCGCCCCGTGCATCCTCGCGGAGCAGTATCTGGACAGCGGCGACGCCGTTCCCGTCGACTACAAAGTCTGGTGCTTCGACGGAAAGCCCTACTGCATCTGGGCCTGCCACGGCCGCACCGCGGAGGCCGTCTATGTCAATGTCTACGACCTCGACTGGACCCCGCGCCCGGAAGCCTCGGTCTTCACCGACCACTACCGCGACGGTGGCTGCTCCCTGCCGAAGCCGGCTACGCTGCCGCAGATGTTGGAGGCGGCCGCGCGGCTCTCCGAAGGTTTCCCCGAGGTCCGGGTCGATTTCTACGAAGTCCGGGGCAAGCTCTACTTCGGCGAAATGACCTTCGCCTCGCTGATGGGCCGGATGGACTTCTACACCCCCGATTTCTTGAAAGAACTGGGCGACCAGGTAAAACTCCCCCGCCGATGAACCGCAAAGTCATATACACCTGCCTCACCGGCGGTTACGACCGCCTGGAGCAGCCCGCCGCCGTGGCGCCGGACTGGGACTATATCTGCTTCACGGACGCCGAGGGACAGGACGGGGTGTGGCAGTTGCGGAAAATCCCTCACGAGAGTCCGGACCCGGTCGTCCGCTCGCGGTATCCGAAGATCCTCCCCCACCGGGCGCTCCCCGAGTACAAGTACAGCGTATATATGGACGCAAACCTGTGCATCACCGATGCGGAATTTTATCGCATCGCGGACCGGCTCATCGCCGACGAGATTCCCTTCGCGCAGGTGGAACATCCAGACCGGGACTGTGTGTATGAAGAACTTAAGTACTGCTACCTGAAGGACAAGGTCAATACCCGGACCGCCTTCCGGCTGCACCGGAAATGGACAGGCGAAGGCCTCCCCCGCCACGCCGGCCTCTACGAGAACAACCTCCTCTTCCGGGAGCACAACCTCGACGAGGTCCAGGCCCTGGACGAGGCCTGGTGGAAGGGTTTCTCGTCCGGCATCCCCCGCGACCAGCTGTGCCTGGAGCCCATCTTCCTCCGCCACAACATCCACCCGGCCCTCCTGCTGGGCAAGGGCCTCAACGCCCGCAACGTTCCTTACATCAAGTATACGCGGCACCCCTCGACCGGGAAAAAGAGATCCCCGGTCAAGCCGGGGATGACA
>CAMNGM010000098.1 GCA_946538425.1 uncultured Bacteroidales bacterium
GGTACTCATAGGTGCGGCCGCCCACAGGCAGGCGCTGGATGTTCACGGCCGGGCCGAGGATGACATCCTTGCCGCGGAGGCGGGCTTCCGTGCCCATGCCGGTGCCGTACAGGTAGGCCATTTCCTTGGACCAGGTGGCCGCGAGGGCGCTACCGGTCGGGAAGTAGGTGGCGGAGTCGAGCGTCCAACCCGCGGACTGGAAACCGTTCGGAACGCCTTCCTCGCGGATGCCGAAAGGACCGTCGGCATAGTGCATGTCGGCGATGCCGAGACGCTCCACGCCGGCCGAAGACATGTTGGTCTTCGAGTGCAGCATGTTGACCTTCTCTTCCAAGGTCATCTGGGCGATGAGCTGGTCGATTTTCTTGTCATTGACGGTAAGCTTGTCCTGCGGGGTCTGCGCAGTGCCGCAGGAAACCGCCAGGAGGACCGGGACAAGAAGAAGCAATACTTTCTTCATGGTGAAAAACGGGTAAAGGTTTAGCAGGGATTATTTCCATCCATCGTTCTGGTACAGACCGTCGGAACCGGTGTTCAGGTCGATGTAGGTCTGCGGGATCGGCCACAGGTTGAACTTGATTTCACCGGTGTCCTCCGCCCAGCGGCGGGTGTTGGGGTAGAGCTCGGAAGCGGGGGTGCTGGTACGGGCGGAATACATGCCGTGGTCGTAGATGCGCTTCTTCCACTCGGCGGGCTTCATCCGCAGGAAGGTCGCCCAACGGAACTCCTCGTACAGGAGCTCGCGGCCGCGCTCGTCCAGGATGGTGTCGATGTCCACCGTGGAGAACGGGTTCGCCTCGGCACGGGCGCGGACAGCGTTGACGGCAGCGGTCGCACCGGCGACGTCACCGCCGCGGAGCTTGGCCTCGGCGAGGAGGAAATAGACCTCCGGGGTACGGGCGGCGTACTTAGAACGGTAGAAGTTGATGAACTTGCCGAACCAGGAGAAGCCGGGATCGTTCGGATCGTAGTCCCAAGTGTCGAAAGGAGTCTCCTTGTACCAGATCGGGAAGAAGATGCCGGAAAGTTCCGGTGTGTCGCGCTTGATGTGGTTCCAGCCGACCTTCTGCTCGTACAGGGGGTGCTTGTCGTCACAGCACATGAACTCGGTGATCACGGAGACGTCCTCCAGATAGCGGAGGTCCTTGCCCAGGGAGTTGTTGTTGTGCGCATTGTCCCACTGGGTGTAGGAGGCGTACCAGGTAGGAGTGACCTGGGCCCAGCCGGTACCGCCGTGGCTGGCGGGGCTCATCGCGCCGCCGTACTTGGCGGAGAAGGCCTTCCAGGGACCGTCGGCAGCGCCGGCAGCCTTGTATTCGGTCGCCCACTCGTAGTCCTGCAGGGCAGGGGTCAGGCCGAGGGTGTTGCAGCGACGGCCGCCGGGAGTCGGGTTGAAGAAGTCACCGCCGTTCGCGGCGAAAGTCGCATAGTCCGGAGCGGAAACCATGATCCAGATCGCCTCAGTGTTCTCGGCGCTGACGATGTTCTGGGCCACGAAGAGGTCGGTGATGACGTTACCCTTGGCGTTCTCGTTGGGAATGCCGTAGTGGGAACCGGTGGCGCCGATGTTGCGGACACCGAAACGCTTGGTCATCATCGGATGGTGGTCGATCACTTCCTGGGCATACTTGGCGGCGTCGGTATAGTCGGCCTTGTCGTCGTTGTTCTCCACGCCACGGGCGATAAGGGCCTCGGCGAGGTACATGCCGGCGGCACCCTTTCCGGCGCGGCCGTATTCGGCGGAGATGTTCCAAGGAAGGGCGGCATAAGCGGCCGTAAGGTCTTCGATGGCTACGTTGTAGGTTTCCAGGCGGGAAGCGCGGTCGTAGGCGTAGTTCGGGGTCTCGCCATACTCCAGCACGAGCGGAACGCCGCCGAAGAGTTCGGCCAGACGCAGGTAGGACAGGCCGCGCAGGAACTTGGCCTCACCCGTTACGCGGGCCTTGGCATCGTCGCTGGGCCAGTCGACCTCGTCCATCTTGAGGAGAGCGAGGTTCGCGTAGGAGACGACCTTGTAGAACTTGTCCCAAAGGCTCTTGGGGAGGGAGGAGGTGGCGGACCAGGCGGCGGTGAAGTTGCTCATGTGCTGGTTGGCGCCGAGCTGGTACTTGTTGTCCACCATGTCCGTACCGGTGAAGGTGTTGTAGCAGAGGCCCTGGCCCATGGAGCCCGGGAAGTAGAGTTCCTCGAACTCGAAGTAGCCGGTCAGGAGCGTATTGACCACCTGGTCGGAGGTGTTGTAGGCGTTGGCGATGGTGAGCTGGGCCTTCGGCTTCTCTTCCAGGAAGGCGTTGTCGGGTTCGCAGGAAACAGCGGCCATGCAGCCCAGAACGGCACCGATGATATATTTGTATGCTTTCATGATATCTTGTTCGATTGATCGTTGATGGGACTAGAGGGTAACGTTGACGCCCAGAGTGACGGCACGCGGGATACCGATTCCGTAACCGCTGCGGTTTTCAGGGTCGCTCATCTTCCAGAAAGGAGCGAAGTAGAAGAGGTTGCGGCCGCTCAGGGTGATGCGGGCGTTCTTCAGGCCGATCTTCTGCGCGATCTTGCCCATGTTGTAGGACAGGGAGAGGTCCTGCAGGCGGACATGGCCGAAGGAGTTGTACACCTGATACTTGGAGTCGCTGTAGTTCGGCTTCGGATAGGTGTTGTTGGGCTCCTGCTTGGTCCAGAACGGGATGTCGAAGGCCGAGCAGGCCGCGGTGGTGTCGTAAGTGCTGTAAGCGAAAGTGTTGTTCGCGAGGCCGTAACCGCCGCCGCCGAAGATGCCCTGGACGAGCATGTAGAACTGCCAGTTGCCATAGCGGAGGGTATTGGACCAGGACAGGCGGAAGTTTTCGTCGCCATAGCCCAGGATCTGCCGGTCGTCCGGGGACGGGTTGTTGGTCTGCTGGCCGTCCAGGGTGTAGAAGATCGGCTGGCCGGCATATTCGCCGTCCTGGAAGATGCCTTCCGTCTTGTAGCCGAAGATGGTGTTGATCGGCTTGCCGATGAACAGGCTGCTGGTAATGTCGTCCTGACCGTCACCGTACAGTTCGACGATCTTGTTGCGGTTCAGGGTGAAGACGAAGTCGGAGTTCCAGGTCAGGCTCTTGGTCTTGACGGGGACGGTGTTGAAGTTGATTTCGACACCCTTGTTGTCCACGCGGCCCATGGTGGCCTTCTGGGTGGTAATACCGGCCGTCATCACGGGGATGTTGCGCTCGAAGATCTGGTCGGTGGTCTTGGAGGAGTAGGCATTCACGTCCACATGGAGGCGGCCCTTCAGGAAGTCGGCCTCGAAGCCGCCGTTCCAGGAAGTGGTGGTCTGCCAGGCCAGGGTCGGGTTGCCCAGGGTGGCGAGCTTCTGGCCCCAGTGGGTGGTACCGCCATAGTAGTTCGGAATCTGGCCGCCCTTGGCCACGGCGATGGTGGATAGGGTACCGTACGGAGCCAGGGTCTGGGCGCCGTTCTTACCCCAGGAGAGCTTGAGCTTGAGGAAGTCCAGCCACTTGACACTCTTCATGAATTCTTCGTTGGTGGCCGTCCAGGCAACGCCGAAGGCCGGGAAGTTGCCCCACTTGTGCTCCGCACCGAACACGGAGGAACCGTCGCGGCGGAGGGAGGCGTTGAAATGATAAGTGTCCCGGAAGGAATAGATGATACGTCCCAGGTAACCCACGTCCGTGTGCAGGACATAGGAAGGATTGTTCACCACCTTGGTGTCCGCGTTGCCCAGACCGTACCAGCCGGTAAGCGTGTTGCCGGCTTCCGTGAAGCCCTGGCCCGTGATGCTCTCGCCGGTGGATTCCGCGCTGTCACGGGTGTACACCAGGGAGGTGTTCAGGTAATGCTCGCCGAAGGAACGGGTGTAGGAGAGGATGGCGTCCATGACCCAGTTCTCGCTCTTGGAACTGCTGATGGAGCCGCTGGCGGTCGCGAGGTTGTAGTACTCGGCGGTCTGTCCTTTGCCTTCCAGGTCATTGGAGAGGAGGGCGACGGTGTTGTTCTCGTGGGTGAAGCTGTAGTTCTTGGACTGCACCTTGGTGTAGGAGGCGTTCATCTTGAAGTTGAGGCCCTGCACCCAGGGGATGTTGACGCTCACGTAACCGCCCAGGTTCAGGTTGAAGCGGCGGTTGTCCTTTTCGCGGCCGACGGTCCACAGCGGGTTCACAGAGGAGGCGTTCACGCCTTCCACATAGTAACGGAGGGTCTTCCCGTCCGGAAGATAGGGCTCCATGTACGGGGAGTTCTTGTAGGAAAGGGAGGCGGCCACGGAATCATCGAAGGAGTTCGTGTAGGCCATGTTGGTGCCGACCTCGATGTTCTTGGTGACCTTGGAGGTGAGATTCATGGACACGTTGTTGCGCGTGAACTCGTTGCCGACGGTCATACCCTTCTGCTGGGAGCGGCCGAGCGCGACATAGTAGTTGGAGTTCTGCGTGCGGCCGCTGAAGTTCAGGTTGTAGTTCTGGGTGTGGCCGATGCGGGTGGCCAGGTCGTACCAGTCCGTGGTCTTTCCGGCCTCGTAGTTGGCCTTCTCCAGGAAGGACATCCAGGAGGTGTTGGTCAGGTCGTCCGAACCCTTGCGGGCGTTGGAGAACTTGATGTAGTTCTCCGGGGAGAGAAATTTCTGCCGGTAGGAACGGGTGGAGAACTGCTGCGAAGTGCTGAAGTTGATGACAGGCTTTCCTTCCTGACCCTTCTTGAGGGTGATCATGATCACGCCGTTGGCGGCCTTGGAACCGTAGGCGGCGAGGGAGGTGGCATCCTTCAGGACGCTGATGGATTCGATGGAGTTCTGGTCGATGTCCTCCAGGTTGCCGGTGAAGATGACGCCGTTCACGACCAGCAGCGGAGCGGAGCTGGTGGAATTGATGGAACGGCGGCCGCGCACGCGGATGCTGGCGTTTCCGCCGACATTGGCGGACTCGGCGCCCATCACGACACCGGAGAGGCGGCCGCGCATCATGTCGGCCACGTTGCTCAGGCCCAGGTTGGCGACGGGAGCGTCCCCGTCGGTCTTCATGACGTCCACGGAGCCGGTAAAGTTCTTCGCGCGGGTGGTACCGTAACCGATCACCACGACATCATCCAGGATCTGGGTGTCCAGTTCCATCTTGACGGTGATGTTGGTCCTGTCGCCGACGGCGACTTCCACATCCTTGTAGCCGATGCTGGTGACGACCAGCACGTCGCTGGGGGCGCAGTTGATTTCGAAGGCGCCATCGATGTCCGTGGCGACACCCGTGGTCGTGCCCTTGATCATGACGGCGGCGCCGATGACGCCTTGGTCAGTCTCGTCGAGGACGACGCCCTTGACGGTCTTGTTCTGGGCGGACAGCAGGGACGCGCCGAGGACGATTCCCCAGAGCGTCAGCAGCAGCCGCTTAGGCAAGTTGTTGATTCTCATTTTGTTGTTGGTTAGTAAGTTAATTAAGGTATAGTTGTGTTCAGTTTCGGTTACTTGAACAGCAGTTGGGCGAAGGTGTTCAGGTATAGGCGCCAGTTCTTCCACACGTGGGCGTCGTCGCTCACGAAGAGGGTGTGCTGCATGCCGTTGTCGGTGAGGTGCTTGTCGAGGACGAGGGAGCCCTGGTAGGCCATGTTGTCCTCCTTGCCCACGCCGATCCAGTACAGCTTGTAACCGGCCTTTTTGATGCCCTGGAGGTCAGCGTCGAGGTGGTCGCTCTCGCGGATGCCGCAGCTCAGGGGGCAGATGTAGTTGAACACGCCCGGGTAGAGGATGGTCGCGGAGGTGGTGTGGCCGCCACCCATGGACAGGCCTGCGATGGCGCGGCCGTCGGCCTTTGCGATGGTCCGGTACTCCTTGTCGATGAACGGGACGATCTCCTTCACGAGGCTGTTGACATAGGCGTTCTGCCACTTGGGATCCTGACGGTCCATCTGGATGGTCTCGAGGCCGAGGGTGTTTGCCGCCTTCTGGTTCGGGTTGCCGTTCGGCATCACGACGATCATCGGTTTGGCGAGGCCCTTCTCGATGAGGTTGTCCAGGATCTGGGCGGCGCGGCCCATGGAGGTCCAGGCTT
>CAMNGM010000099.1 GCA_946538425.1 uncultured Bacteroidales bacterium
GGTACTCTTGTGCCCGAGACTTCCGTTTATCGCACTTCCACGCGCAGGAAGCCGTCGGTGCCCAGGAGGAGGGTGGCCGAGGGGGCGACGATCCGGGCGAAGATGGTGTCCACCGGGTAGCGGGTGAGGCTGTTGCAATGGGAGCAGGACGGGAGGGCGAGCAAAGCGCCGCCCGCGCCGGCCAGGTAGTATCGGTCCTGGGAAGCGTCGTAGTTCAGGGATACAGGCTCGGCGGTGAAAAAGCACGGCAGTCCCAGCTCCGTATAGTCCAGCAGGCGTTCGCTCCAGACCGTGCCGCGGGCGGAGGTGAAGGCGGCGGGGGTGCCGTCCGGGCCGAGGCCCGCGACCATCACACTGCCGCCGCCGGCCGCCACGGCGCGGAAATCCATCGACGGATAATAGCCCACGTACTGGGCGTTGAAATCATAGACGGTCCACGCGGCGTCACCGGTCCGGCGCGCGATTTCACCGGCGTCCGTGACGGCCCACAGGGTGTTCCTGTCGGCTGCGAGGGCGCGGAGGTGGCCCTTCACGGGCAGTTTCTCGCGGGACACGACGGCGCCGCCCTCATCCAGGACCGCCAGTTCGCGTCCGCCCGCTTCGAGGGCGTACAGCCGGCCGCCGCAGGCGGTCAGGGCCGCCACGGGGCGGTTCAACGGACGTTTGCGCAGGACATTCCCTTCCGCATCCAGCCAGGCGAGATAGTCCCCGGCGACGAGGAAGCCGCCGTCAGCGGTCGGAATTCCCGTACGCAAATCCTGTCCGCGGGCCGTCAGGCAGCCCACGGACAGGAACAGCGTCAGGATCAGGAGCCGGGCCGGCATTACTTCAGGCCGCGGCTGACCAGTTTGAAGTCGGAGAAGGAGACCTTGAGCGGCGCGGCCTGCGGCATCGGCATCCCGCCCCGGCGGGCGCCGGCGCCACCTCGGCCCATCATTGGCATCTCGCCCTCGCAGGCGATCACGCCCGCCTGCACGTCCTTCAGGACGGCCTGGGCCGTGCCCATCTTCTCGTATTTCTTGCCGTCCACGGAGTACCAGGCGGTGTAGGTGTCGCCCTTCTTGTCCAGGCGCAGCCAGAGGGCGCCGTCCGCGCCCACGATGCCGTCCAGCGGCAGGTTCGCGACGCTCTTCTGCTGGCCATTCTCTTCCACGAGGAGCTGCAGCTGCCCCGCGGAAGGGGCGGCATCGGCCGGGCGGCGGAAGTTGAAGGTGGCGGAGCGGACGAATTTCACGAAGTTGTCGTCGCACTGGTAGGCCACCAGGCCGGCGTTCTGGGCCGGCGGGGCCGGGACGCCTGTCATCTTGGTCTCCGCCGTCCAGTCGGAATTGGCGCTCTGGAGGAGGATGTTCGTCGCGGAGTTGCCGCCCAGGGCGATGTCTCCCTTGCCGGCGGTGAGCACGAGGCCGTCCGCGGCGGACAGCGTCCAGGCGGCGGGATCCTCGCGGACCCAGCGCCAGGCCTTGTTCAGCGCGCCCTTGCGGAAGGTGTCGGAGACGCCCTTCACGCCGAAGTTCACGGTCACCTCCCGGCTGTCGCCGGTCAGGCTGTCGTGCAGGGTCACCACGGCGGTGCCGGGCACGGCCTCCGCCTGCTTGACATTCACTTCGATGGCCGGATCGGCCGCCACGGCCTCCACCTTCGGCGCCTTGCCGGGCCTGAGCAGGTAGCTCAGGGCGGCGGCGTCACCGAGCTTGACGGCCTTGCCGCCCACCTTCAGGCTCGCGATCCCGAGGTCCGGCATCACCTTCACGGCGAAGGTGTCCTCCTTGGTGCAGCCGTCGATGGTGACGGCGCAGGTGACGGTGGCCACGCCCATCGACACGGCCTTCACCGTGCCGTCCGGGGCGACGGTGGCGACCGCCGGGTTGTTGCTCGTCCAGACGCACTGGGCGCCCTCATAGAAGCTGTCGTCGTTCATACAGGCGGAGAAGGAGGCCTGCGCCGTCTGCCCGATGCGCAGCACGGAGGCGTCGCAGCTGGCCCAGACGGTCTTCAGGGCGCGCTTCAAGCTGCCGGACATCGTCGCGGTCACGCTGCCGCGGATGTCCTGCGAAGAGGAGCCGAACTCGAACACGTAGCGGCCCGGGTCGTAGGTCATCCGGTCGGCTTCCATATCCCAGAACCAGAGGTCCGCGCAGTTGACGTCGATGCGGACGGTGCGGGTCTGGCCGCGCGGGATCGTCACCCGCTGGAAGCCCTTGAGCCGCTTCGCCGGACGCTCCAGCGCGGCCGGGCTGTCCGGGGTGCGGACATAGAGCTGGACGACCTCGTCGGCGCTGAAATCACCGGTATTGGTCACATCGACGCTGAGGGTCACCTTGTCATTCGGGGTGATGGCGCTCTGGCTGATGCGGAAATTGCTGTACGCGAAGGTCGTATAGCTCAGGCCGTAGCCGAAGGGATAGGACACTTCCCGGTCGAAATACCACAGGGTGCGGCCCTGGTTGCCGGAGCTGCGGCGGAGGTTGTAGTCGGTGATGGCCGGCAGGTCCTTCACGGTCTTGAACCAGGTGGCGTTCAGCTTGCCGCCCGGGGAGACTTCGCCGAAGAGCAGGCGCGGGATGGCCTCGCCCTGGGCCTGGCCGTTGTAGCCCGTCCAGAGGATGCCGCCGATGCTCGGGAGGTGGCGGAACTCCTCCACTTCCACGCAGCCGAGCGTCTGCATCACCACGATCGTGCGCGGGTTCACGGCCGCGACGGCCTGGATGAGCTTGAGCTGGTTGCCGGGCAGGAGGAGGGTCAGCCGGTCGGCCTCCTCGGTCGCCGTGTTCTCGTCGGTACCGACGAACACAACGGCCACGTCGGCCTCCCGGGCCGTCTTGAGCGTGGCCTCGTCGATCGGCGCGTCCTGCGGGGCCTTGTATACGAGGTAGACCGTCTGCGGACCGTTGTAACCGAGTTTCAGGGCGCTGGTCTTCATCGGCATACTGGCGCCGTAGACGCCGCCCACCCGGGCGCCGGAAGCCTTCGTGGCCTCGATCCGGCCGATCAGGTTGCCGTCCGGGCCGCCCACGCGGACTTCCACGATGCCGCCCTCGGTGGGGATGTTCAGGCCGACGGTGATATTCTCGATACCCGTGATGTCCACATTCTCATAGGCGGTCCAGGAGCCGTCGTCGATGGAACGGACCTGCTCCTCCTCGCCCATGCCGGAGCCGACGGTGATGCCGTCGGAGGAAGCGGTGTACTTGGTGGCGTCGTATCGGGTGGTGGAGCCGTCGGTCTTCTCGATCTCGAAGTAGGCGACGTACAGGAGGTTGCTCTTGCTCTTGATGTCGCCGCCCACGGCCAGGCGCACGTCGACATCATAGCCCTTGGCCTTCAGCCAGGCCTGGATGCCGGCGTAGGGGGAGATCATCGCGGACGCTTCCGGACGGCCGGAATACGGGCCCAGCTCCACGTCGTCGGCCTGCGGGCCGATGAGCGCGATGCTCTTGAGGGACTTCGGGTCCAGGGGAAGGGCCTTGCCCTCGTTCTTGAGGAGGACCGGCGTCTTCACGGCCAGCTCGGCCGCCAGGGCGCGGTTCGCCGCCGAACTCACGCGGGAGGGCTCGAACTTGGAATAGAGCACCATCTGGTCGGGGTCGAACTCGCCGGTGCGCATCCGGATGGTGAACATATTGATGAGGGCGCGGTCGATCAGGGCCATCGGCAGGATGCCCTGCTCGTAGGCACTGATGGCGAAGCGCTGGTAGATGCTGCCGCAGTCGGAGTCCACGCCTGCCGCGAGGCCGTACGCCGTCGCGAGCTCGCGGGTCTTGGCGTAATAATGCCCGTCATAGATGTCCTGGATGGCGGCGCAGTCGCCGGTCACGTAGCCCTTCATGCCGTAGGTCCGGCGGGCCAGCGTGTCCAGGTAGAAGGCGCTGGCGGAGGTCGGTACGTGGTTCACGGCGTTGTACGAGGACATGATGGACGGGAGTTTCTCATCCTCGATCAGGCGCTTGTACGGATACAGGTAGAACTCGCGCATATCGCGGCTGTCCATATTGGAGCTGGACACGTGGCGGTCGAACTCGCTGTTGTTGGCGAAGTAGTGCTTCGCCGTGGGGACAGCCTTCAGATACTTGGGGTCGGAGCCCATCAGGCCGCGGACGAAGCCGCGGGCGATTTCCGCGGCGAGGAACGGATCCTCGCCGTAGGACTCGCCGGTGCGGCCCCAGCGGGGGTCGCGGACCGGCTCCACGACGGGCGACCAGAAGGTCAGGCCCTTCGTTCCGGTGGCGTAGATGGCGCGCGCCTCGTCGGCGATGGCGGAAGCCATCCGCTCCGCGACGGCCGGATCCCAGCTAGAGCCGATGGCGACACTGTTGGGGAAGGACGACGGACCGAGAATGCCCACGGAAGGGTTCGCGCCGGAGAGCACGCCGTGCAGCGCCTCGCTCCAGACATTGTAGTTCTTCAGGCCCAGCCGGGGCACGGCGGCCATGTTGTTACCCAGCAGGCTCTGCTTCTCTTCGAGCGTGAGGCGGGACACCAAGTCCGTCGCGCGCTCCTCGAAGGAGTAGGCCGTGTTCAGGTAAATCGGCACTTGGCCATCCTGGGACCACGCCGACACGGCGCCCAGCAGGGCCGCCGTCCCGGCAAGAATAAGGGTGCGAATCTTGTTCATGGCGATCTACAAGTATTTGTATCTTTTACAAATATACATTTTTTTATCCAACGGCCATCAGTCAGCCGCCCGCTTTGTGAAACTTTTTGGCAGACAGATATTTTCCACCCCGGCCGCCTCCTCGAATAACGGCGCGATCTCCTCGTCCCGGAAGCCCGCTATCCCGCATCCGATCCGCGTCACATAGAAGAATAGCCCGGGATGGGACTTGGCAAAGGAGATGAACCCGTCGACATAGGGTTTGATGGTTTCGACGCCTCCCTGCATCGTCGGGATCGCATAGGACTGGCCCCGAAGACCAACCCCGCACCCCATCACGGCCCCGAACTTCCGGAACGCCGTATAGGCCGCTCCGCCCCCGTGCATGCCCGCCAGGTTCGAGCCAAAGACAAACACCTCGTCGGCCTTCAGCTCTTCTATCCGCTCCGGGGTATAATCCGACCGCGGAATGTTGTTGTAGATTCTCATTGCGATTGCTTGATTACTTTCAAATACCTTTCACCTCGTCTTCATCCAAGGCCTGAAACCGAGGCATCCTTTTCCCATCCCGCTCAACATCACCAAAGAACATCTCCTTCGGCCTCACCCACAACTGCCCATCTCCATACATAGCCTGATAGACGACCCTGTCTTCCAGGGTCTCACTGTCCTTGGCGATACCGACGAGCTTGTAGACGCCTCCCTTGAAATGACGATCATACTTGACCATAAGGCAAATGTAGTGAATTAAGTGGAGAAATCCATTGGGACCTGGCGCACATTCGGCCTCCCGGAGACCATCTCGCGGCAGATGCCGGTTTACAATCCGGGGTCTGCCGCGGTTGGGGGCATGCAATGACGTTTCTGATCCAGACCGGCTTCAGATTCCCGGTCAAGCCGGGAAGGACGGGAAGGGGGCCGGGAAGGATGAAAGGGGGCCGGGAAGGATGAAAGGGGGCCGGGAAGGATGAAAGGGTACCTGGGGAGGTCTGACGGGCGGCGGGAGGCTTCGGAGGATTTCGGCTTTCATCGACCGCGAGCCGCGAGGGAAGGCGCGGTCCCGGCAGGGATGACGGCGTCTGTTTGAGCGCTAGTTAGGCCCGCCTGCGGGACTAACTGAGCGAGTTCGACGTCAAGCGCCTTGCCGACACCGAGCGAGCACGATGAAGGACGCATGACGCCGGAGCCTTCCGCCGCCCGTTCAGACCTCCCCGCCATTTGCCA
>CAMNGM010000100.1 GCA_946538425.1 uncultured Bacteroidales bacterium
TTGTTCACGGCGTTGTCGAGGTAGCGGAAATTCGGATCGTCGCTGGAGAGGACGTAGGCGGTGCCGCGGAGATTGTCCGTGTTGGTCTGCTGGTAGGACATACCCGCCATCACGGTGAGGTCGTGCTGGCCGAACGTCTTGTTATAGTTGGCGAAATTCTCCCACTGGTAGTAGATGCGGTCGTTGGTCGAGCCGGAGATGGACATCGCCTGGTTGGTCTTCGAGCTGATGTACACCTCGTGGTTGTAGGTGTTGGTGTGGCTGTAGCCGCCCTGGAAGCCGAAGCGGGAGGTGATGACCAGGCCCGGAAGCGGCATCAGGTTCGCGTAGGCGGTACCCCGCGTGCGGAAGCTCTGGGTCTCGGTGTCCGAGCGGTCCAGGATGGCCTGCGGGTGCCACATATAGCTCGTCTCGTTGAACGCGGAGATGCCATAGATGTGGCCGTCGGGATCGCGGGGAAGCTTGTCGTTGACCATACTCTGGACGCGCGCGGGAATGGCGTTGTCGTCATAGATGTACGGGGTGGTAGGATCGTGGACGAACATCGCGCCCATCACGGACTCGGAGATGGAAGAGCTCTCGGAAACGGCCCGGCGTACGCTCCGGTCGATGGTCGCGTTCACGCCCACGGTCAGCCAATCCTTCACCTTGTATTCGGCATTGATCTGGCCGACCAGGCGACGGAAGATATCCTTGTCGCCCTTGACGATACCGTTATTGTCCGTATAGGACAGGGAAGTGTAGAACTTGGCCCGGTCGTTGCCGCCTTCCATGCCCACGGTGTGGCGCTGCTGGTGGCCGGTCTCCAGCATATAGTCGGTCCACTTGGTGTCCGTCTTGCCGTCGTAATCGAAGCCGTCCGAGGCCGACGCGCCGGCCAGCACCATATAGTCCATATACTCCTTCGCGTTCATCATCTCGGGCAGGTGCGCGACATTCTGGACGGAGTGCTGGAAGTTGTAGAACACGCGGCCGGTGCCCTTCTGGCCGGACTTCGTCGTGACGAGCACGACACCGTTACCGGCTTCGACACCGTAGATGGCGGCGGAGGCGGCATCCTTCAGGATTTCGATGGAGGCGATGGTCTCCGGATCCAGGTAGCTGATGTCATTGACCTTGAGGCCGTCCACGATCATCAGCGGCGTGGTCTTGGAGTTCGAGGAATAACCGCGGATCTGGATCGAAGAGGCGGCACCCGGCGCACCGGAAGCGTTCACGATCTGGACGCCGGCCGCCTTGCCCTGCAGGGCCTGGGCGACATCCGTGGACGTACGGTTCTCCAGGTCGGACTCCTTCACGGAAGCGATAGCGCCCGTGACGTCGCTCTTGCGCTGGACGCCGTAACCGATGACGACGGTTTCCTCCAGGAATTCAGCGTCTTCCGCCAGGACGATGTCGATGACGGAACGGCCGGCCACGGCGACCGTCTGCGTCGCGTAGCCGACGCAGGAATAGATGAGGGAAGCATTGGACGGAACGCTGATCGAATAGTTTCCATCCAAGTCGGTCTGAGTTCCAACAGTCTGGTTACTGCTGAGCATCACCGTGGCACCAATGACAGGCTCGCCACGCGAATCTGTGACTTTTCCCTTGACCGTGGCGTTCTGGGCGAAGGCTTCCGCCCCGGAAACGACCAGCAGCCCTGCGAGGAAAAGGCAGCGAATGGTGTTGAAGACTTTCATCATGGTTAAAAAATTATTAGAAGTGTTGAGTGGTATGGGTTGCTCTTTTTTGCAAAATTAACCATCTTTGCAGGGAGTATTGAGGATTAAATAAAAGATATGGTGGATTATTTAAGAAAGCGAGTGGATTTTTTAATCGCGTTTTTTTTCTGCCTGACCCTTTTCCCCGGCAGACTCCCGGCCCAAACCGACGCGGAAGAGTTCCTGGTCATCAACCGCCTGACCCGGCAGAGCGGACTTCCGGACCAGGACGTCAACCGGCTCTACTTCGACAGCAAGGGGTACGCCTGGATCAGCACCTTCGGCGGAGGACTGGTCCGGTATGACGGGGACTCCTTCATCAAATTCACGGCGAAGACGGACCCGGCGTTCATCAACGACTTCGTCAACCAATGCGCCGAAGACCACTACGGGCGCCTCTGGATCCCGACGGCCGGGGGGATGAACATCCTGGACCTGCGGACGCTGACCCTGCTCGAATCGATCCCGGGAATGACCCGTGGCTGGCGGCGCTCCCACTCTCCCGGAGACGTGAACCGGAGCGCCGACGGAAGCCTGTGGTTCGTCTCGGACGACAACCTGTACCGGGTGTCCTTCGCCGACGACGGGAACCGATGCGTGGTCGACTCCCTGCATTGCGATGTCACCAATGCGAGCCTGATGTCCCGGATCGACGACGTGGACCGGGACGGATCCGCGTGGATCACCCTGGGCGGCCATCTATGCAAAGTCCGTTACGTCGAGGACAAGGGGCTGGCCCCGTCCAGGATCCTGCCGGGCGTCGACATCGGCGAAGACAACAAGGCGACGGCCTACCTGCGCATCGGGAACGAGGTGTGGATCGGGACCCTGATGGGGCTGTACCGGGTGAACGTGGTCTCCGGGAAAGCGACCTGCTACCTGCATTCCGAATCGGACCGCCGCTCCCTCCCGAACGACGAAATCACCGCGCTGTGCCTCTCGCCGGAGGGCGAGGTCATGGTCGGGACGCTGGGCGGGCTCAGCATCTACGACGCCGCCGACCAGCAGTTCGACAACTATGGCTCCCACCCCAATGAGTACGGGAACACCCTCCTTCCGGGGGAACTGGTGCGGAGCCTTGTGACCCGGGACCGCCAGGTCTGGGTCGGGCTGGAGGCGGAAGGACTGGCCCTCCTCCAGCGGAAAACGCTTCCGATCACCACCCTTTCCCACATCGAGACCGCCGCCAACCCCATCCCGACGACGCCGGTCCGGGTGTTCCTGGACAGCCAGGGCGGCCTGTGGCTGGCCTCCACCGGCTACGGGCTGTGCCGACAGGTCGGGGGCCTGGTCTTCCGCAACTACAACACGAAGAACTCCGCGCTCGCAGACAACGTGATCACGGCCTTCTGCGAGGACGGGCGGGGAAGGGTCTGGCTCGGCACCGTGACCGGACACCTGAACTACATCGGCCTGTCCGGCGCCGACTTCATCCACAACCCGGAGGGATATGCCTCGGAGGCGGCCAAAAGCATCGACACCGTCTTCGGAATGACCTACGACCCCGTCAACGACTATATCTGGATTGCCGCCCACAACGGATTGTACTTCTACGACCTGGGCAAATCCCGCTATTCCCGGTATCCCGGCGTGACGGCCACCAGCTTCGGAACGTGCATCAGCTCGGACCAGCTGTGGGTGAGCAGCTTCGACGGCCTGGGCGCCATCGACCTGAAAACCCTGGAATACCGGCAGGTCGCGAGGCTGCCGGTCTGCATGTCCCTGGTTCCGGACGGGAACACCCTCTGGGCCGGGACGTACGGGATGGGCCTGTACCGGCTGGACAACTATCTGTCCGACGAGCCCGACATCACGGTCCTTTCGGAAGAGGACGGACTGGCCGACAGCCAGATCACGGGCCTCCTGCTGGACGGAACGGACCTGTGGATCACGACCGAGAACGGCCTCTCCCGGCTGGACACCCAGGCCGGGGAGCTGACGAGTTACGGCCTGCAGGACGGACTGAAGTCGATGGCCTTCTGCGAGAACAGCACCCTGAAAGGCGCCGACGGGACCATCTACTTCGGACAGAAAGAAGGGTTCAGCATCCTTCGGCCCAGCCACATCCGGGAGGAATCCGGGAACAAGCCCGCCGTCGTCATTTCCGGATACTGGACCCAAGGCGTGTTCCACGACCTTTCGTTCACGGACGCCATCGCCAAGGAGGAGATGGATCTCGATTTCACCCTGAAATTCTCGGACTTGTCCTACTCCCCCAGGCGGGACCACCATTACGAGACCCGGATCCTGCCGCTCGGCAAAGCGTGGGCGCCCGTGTTCGATAACGACACCCACATCGAATACGGACACATCCCGGGCGGGAAATACAAGATCCAGATCCGGGCCGTGGACAAGAACGGGAACGTCCTGTCCCAGGACGAGAAGTCGCTGACCGTCACGCCCGTCCTGTACAACCGCTGGTGGTTCCGGATGCTCGTCCTGCTGCTTATCGCCTTCCTCGCCTACCTGTCCGTCCGCCGGTATACACGCTCCCTCAAGCGGAAAAAGGACCTGCTGCAGCAGGAAGTGGACCGGCAGACGAAAGAACTGAAGGAGAAGAAGGACGAGCTGGAACGGAAGGCCGAGGAACTCTCGGAGCAGAACGCCATCCTGCAGAAGCAGAACGAGATGATTGCGAGCCACAACACGGTGCTGTCCAGCACTTTGTCCAACAAGGACACCGATTTCTCCGCGAAACTCCTGGAGGCCATCCAGAAAGTGTACAAGGATCCGGACCTCGACGTCCACCGGCTCGCCGAGGCGATGAACACGAACCGGAGCATGCTGAACGAGAAGATCCAGAGTGCGCTCGGGATGACCACGGCGCAGTTCATCCGGACCTACCGTCTGAACGTCGCCAAGGAGATGATCTGCAACGGCACGAACAAGGACATGAACATCTCCGAGATCGCCTACGAGGTCGGGTTCAACGACCCCAAGTACTTCACCCGGTGCTTCACCAAGGAGTTCAACGCCACGCCGTCGGACCTGTTCAAGGAACACAATTGAGAATCTGCCTGAAATCGTTATATTTGCACCTGAAACAGCATTAAATGCAACCCGATATGTCACCTTTGCTTGATTTGTCTCTCCGCCTGCTGGCCGCCGCTTTCGTCGGCGCCGTCATCGGCTATGAACGCGAACTCCGCGCCAAGGGCGCCGGGATGCGGACGCACGTGCTCGTCGCGCTGGGCTCCGCCCTGTTCATGATCGTCTCGCAGTTCGGCTTCGAAGGAGCCCCCCGGTTCGACGCGGCCCGCGTCGCGGCCGGCGTCGTGGGCGGTCTCGGTTTCCTGGGCGGCGGCATCATTATGAAGACCAAGAACCACGTCTCCGGCCTCACCACGGCCGCCGGCCTGTGGGTGACCGGCTCGCTGGGCTTGGCCGCGGGCTGCGGGATGTACGCGCTGAGCGGCATCTGCACCGTCCTGGTGCTCCTGTGCCTGGAGGTCCTGAATTCCAGCAGCATCAAGCTGGGGGACAAGGAAGTGAACGCCGTGTTCTCCTCGCCGGACCAGGAAGCCATCAAGGAAGCCCTCACCAGCCTGGGACGCCGCGTGAAGGACTATTCGCTCTCCAAGCAGGAGAACGGCTACAAGCTCGAAGCCGTCCTGCACATCCCCAAGAAGGAATACGGGGCGAACCTTCTCACCACCCTTTCCTCCATTCCGGGCGTGCAGCTGGAGAGCTTCGACTGATCCGCTTCCGGGAAGAGCTTTAGTGGCTGGCGCCCAGACGGGCCTCCACGACATTGATGATGTAGTCGCCGGTCTTCTCGCATTCGCTGAAGAGGTCCACGAACACAGTGCCCTTGTCATAATCGTACTTGTGGGCGTCCAGACTCTCGATGTTCTGCTGCTTGAGCGTATTGCGGCAGGCATTGATCTGGCGTTCCAGGTTCTCGGAAACGCCGATCGCGAAGTCCTCCTTGTGCCCGGAAAGGACGGTGTTCATCCGCGTGAGCGCCTCCTCCACGAGCGAGAACATCTTCCGGATGCCCTCGTCCATTTCCGGGGTGAACGCAATCTTGTTCTCCCGCTTGCGGCGCAGGATCCGGGCCAGGTTGAAGCAGCTGTCGCCCACGGACTCGA
>CAMNGM010000101.1 GCA_946538425.1 uncultured Bacteroidales bacterium
GAGAAACTCTAGCACCTGGATGGGAGGGGGTCCGGGGGTCTTCCCCCGGCCGCCCCTGGGGGCAGCGCGAAGCGCGGGGGTAAACGTATATCAAGGCATTGCCTTGATATACAGGTCGCGCTGCGGGAAGGGGATTTCGATTCCGTGGGCGTTCAGCGCGTTGTATATCAGTTCCTTCGCCTTGGCAGGATATGTATAGTGTTCCTCCACGGTGATGTACTGGTACACCGAGAGGTTCACGCTGTTGTCGCCGAAGTCCTTGAACCGGACCTGGATGCCATACTTCGGATCCACCACGTCACGTCCGTACACATCCTTGGTCTTGAGCGGCTCCAGCGCATCCTGGATGATGCCGCGGACCTCGTCCACATCGACCCCGTACTTGACGCCCACGTCGAAGGAAAGGAGCTCGTAGGAGTGGTTCTTCGTGAGGTTCTTGAAGTTCTTGTTGAACAGGGTGGCGTTCGGGAACGCCATCACGGAACCGTCGGAGGCGACGATCTGCGTGCTCTGGTAGTTGATGCTGTCCACCTTGCCCCGGATGCCGTCGCACTCGATGAAGTCGCCCACGCGGACGCGGCCGGACATCAGCTGGACCCCGTAGAAGAAGTTGTTCAGGATGTCCTTCATCGCGAAACCGAGACCGGTCGCGAGACCGGCGCCGATCACCTTGATGGCGGCGGTCGGAATCTTCAGGAGGATGAAGATGGTGAGGATGTAGATGCCCCAGAGGGAGATGCCGATGATGTTCTCCGCCAGGGTGAAATTCACCTGGTTCTCATGGAAAAGACGGCCCGAGGAGCCCTTCAGCAGAGATTTAATCCGGAGCAGGCGGTAGAGCGCCTTCCCCGCATACACCAGGTAGCGGAACAGGAAGTACAGGACGACCACCAGGATGATCTTATAGAAGGACAGGCTGATATAGCCTTCCACGTTCAGGAACGGTTCGCGGTAATACTGGTCGAAGATCTCGTTCAGGTCGAACACGCTGGAAGCCATGAACAGGCTGAACGGGATGGAGAGGACGATGGCGATCGGAAGCAGGGCCTGCTTGACGAACGAATGCGGCCAGGTCATGGCGATCAGGTCCTCGTCCGTCTCGTTCGGCAGGTTCGGATGGGCCTCAATGTAATGGTTCTTCATCTCCTTGATATGGCGCACATAGTAGATGTGCAGGAGGTCGTAGACGGCCGTGATGGTCTGGAGCAGCGTCAGAAGGAAGATCCACCAGATGAGGAGCTGGATGCCCAGCAGCACGAAGCCGCGGAGGGCGATGATGCTCGTGGCGACCAGCACCAGCAGGGAGATCCATCCGTAGGCGACATCCCAGGCCGGCAGGTCCTTCCTGTTCCGGAACAAGGTCCATCCCTGAGCGGCCGTGAAGATCAGCAGCAGCGGCGGGAAGACGATGTTCAGCAGGCTGTTCGGGACGAAGGCAATGCGGAGGGAAATGACGATGAAGCTCAGGAGCAGGATGGGGACGTACAGGCGGATTCCCTTCCGGATCTGCTCCCCTTTCAACCGGATGACCAGGGAGACAAGGATGGCGGCCAGCATCCAGGCGAACTCCACCATCAGCTTCGAGGCCATCGCGAAGAAGTTCTGCTTGGAGACCCAACTGGCGACCATGATGGACAGGGCGAAGATGACCACGCCCGTGATGAGGATCATCTCGAAACGGTGCCCCGCGAAGCGCTCTCGCATGAAGAAGGCGACCTTGCGTGTCAGGAAGGAGACCAGGACGACCGCCAGGACGAGCGAAATCACCAGATAGACCAGCAGGAACAGCGAGAAAGCGGTGACCATCGGCCCGCGCCACTGGCTGTTCACATCCCCGAGGGTGCGGGGGCTGTACTTGTCCCTGGCGTCGCGGACCGCCTGCTGCCAATAGCGGGGGAAGGACTTGAGGAGGGTGCCGTAGGCCGTCTGCCCCTCAATGAAGATGCGGTTCTGGACGGTCTTGTACCGCTGCTGGGCATAGTCGTAGCTCGATTTCAGGAGCGCGGCGGTCTCCGCGTAATGCGTGCTGTCTCGCACCAGCTGGGCCTTCTGCGTCCGGCAGGCTTGCAGCAGGTTCTCCGCATAGAAGATGCAGCTGTCCCGGTCGATCTGTCCGAGCGAGTCCAGGCGGAAAGGACGGGTCCGTCCGGTGGTGTCCATCGCCCGCCGGGTGGCCATCTCCCCGCGCGCCTGACGGAGTGAATCCCGCCGCGTGCGCCAGGCGTCGACATCCATATACACCAGCTGGCCGGTGCTGTCGCGGTAGGCCATCAGCTGCGCCGGCGGCAGGCGCTTGAGGGTATGGACCAGGCGGTCGTACCGGTCGATGTCGATGTCCAGCCGGGTGATGATGTCGTCGAACGGGAGCTTCTGCGCGGCGAACTCCTCGTACTGGCGGGACACCTCGTTCAGGGCGTACGTCATATCGAACGTATAGTCCTGCTTCTGGGAATACAGCATCAGGGAGAGCTCGTTGCTGCGCTGCATCATCTCCACGAGCTGGGCCCGCTGCCGGGCGCCGCGGCTCATCGTCCGCTCCGCCCGCTCCGTGGACGCCTGCCAGGCGGACCGGAGCTCGTACCGCAGCACGGACAGCGTCTGCGCGAGGTCCTTCTCGCTCAGCACCGCATACGCCGGAATCAGCGCCAGCAGCGCCAACACGATGACCAGTAATCTTTTCTTCTTCATGGAAAGACCGTTTGTTACATCCACAAAGATAATCAATTATTTCTTCGGAACGAAGTTCACGAGGCCCACGCCGACGAAGACCAGGAGGGAGGCGGCGACCTTGAGGGCGGTGAGGTGGTCGAGGCCCAGGATCAGCGCGATGACCATCGCGATGACGGGCTGGACGTAGGTGTACATACAGACGACCACGGGGCGGAGGCGCTTCTGGCCGATGGGGATGAGGAAATAGGCCACGAAGGTGGCGAAGACGACCACGTAGGCGATCTGCCAGACCACGTCCATCGGCACGGCCGCCAGGTGGGAGGCCTTGAATGCCCCGAAGCTGAACGGGAGGGCCATCAGGGACGAGAAGAGGAACATCCACTTCATAAAGGTCACCACCGAATACTTCCGGATGACCGGCTTGAAGATGCCCACATAGGCGGCGAAGCACAGGGTGTTCACAAGCATCCCGAGGATGCCCCAGATGGAGGTGGAATCGGCCCCCGAGCGGATGGAAACGCAGTTGTAGATGAGGATCAGCACCCCGACGAGGCTGAGCACGATTCCCGCCACCCCGCTCCAGGTCACTTTCTCCTTGATGACGAGGGCCGAAATGACGAGCGTCATAATGGGACTCAGCGTGCTCATGATGGATGCGTCGATGGCCGTCGTCTGCGTGATGGCGAACAGGAACGAAAGCTGCGTCATGAAGAGGCCAAGGAACGAGGCGACGACCACCTTCCAGACATCTTCCCGGTGGATGTGTTCGCGCGGGGCCGTGAACAGGGACCACAGCCAGAAAAGGGCCGTCGCGCCGAACGAACGGAGGCAGAAGAGCGCCATCGGCGTGACGTTCCCGTCCATCGCGATGCTCTTGCAGCTGATGATGTTGAACCCGAAAATGGCATAGGCCGCGAAGCACGCGAGATTGCCGACAAGGGAGCTCTGTTTTTCCTGATCCATCACGTAAGTCAAAAACGACCGCGAAGTTACGCATTTTTTGCTATCTTTGGACGATAAATACGCCCGTTATGAAAAAAGCCCTTCTCTGGATCCTCGGCATCCTGGTTGCCCTCGTCCTCGCCGTCCTCTGCATCTGGGGCGGTGAAATCCGCACCGTCTCCTCCATCGAGTCCGTCGACGGGAACCCTTACCTGTATCAGATGGAGTACAAGGCCGCCTACGACCTGGACGACGTCATCTCCCAGGACGTGGACTCGAACGCCGAGCTGCTGGAGTATGTGATCGGCCGCATCGGCAAGGGCCTCCCCCTCAAGATCAAAAGTGCCCAGGTAGCCGACGAGAACGGCGAGCTGGCCACCTTCAACTGCACCAGCTTCCAGGCCGCGAAGGCCGACGGCGACGGTTTCCGGTTCGGCCGCAACTACGACTATTTCAAGAACCCGACGATGGTGACCGTCTCCCGCCCGAAGAAGGGCTACGCGTCCATCGCCGTCAGCGACATGTCCCATTTCGGCTACTCCCTGGAGAAGCTTCCGAGTTCCTTCCTGGCCTCGCTGAGCTGCCTCGCCTCCGTCTACGCCCCCGTGGACGGAATGAACGAGAAGGGCCTCTGCACCTCCATCATGGCCCTGCCGAAGCAGGCCGCCCAGCAGGACACCGATCGGCACAACGTGGGGACGACCATCATCATGCGCCTGTGGCTGGACCGCTGCGCGACCGTCCAGGAGGCCCTGGACCTGTTGGAGACGGTGGACGTGTGCCACGACGCCACCGTGGGCTCGGGCTACCACTATATGGTGGCCGATGCGAACGGCGACTGCGCCGTCGTGGAATTCGACAAGGACGACGGCTGGAAGACGATGATCGTCCGGAAGGCCCCCGACGCGCGGTATATGCTGGTTACCAACCACTTGCTGTCGGAGAAGTACTACACCACCGAGCCCGACCCGGCCGTGGGCAACCCCCACAGCAAGAGCTGGTGGCGCTATGAGACCGCCGACGCCTACCTCGCCGGCCACGACGGCGCCCTCACCTTCGCCGAGGCGCAGGAATGCCTGGCCCTGGTCCACTGGAAGGACCTCGTCTGGGACAACGGCACCGTCGAGGACACCCAGTTCAGCAACGTCTACGACCAGTCCGCCCTCACCCTCGACCTCCGCAACTGGAACGCCTACGAGGATACGAAGCACTTTGCGCTGTAAGGGGGCCCATCGCAAGTTTCCCTATTCGCCAATAGGGTCTGTCGGCCTGTCGATGAGCCCTCTTGCCACATAGCGTTTGCCCGTAGGTCCATTGGAGGTACCTACGGGCAAATTTCAAAGGGTTATTTCTTCCCGTAGGTACTGCGTATGGACCTACGGGCAAGGTGGACAGGCTATTCCATCCACTTCCGGATCACCCCCCGCCCGAGCGCGGCGCAGAAGAGGCCGACGGAGAGGCCGAAGAGGGTCCCGACGAAGATGTCGCCGAAGAAATGGGCCGCCATCATCACGCGGCTCAGGGCGACGAGCGCCGCCCACAGGAAAATGCCGATGCCATACGTCCGGTAGCTTCGCGTCCTGTCGTTGAGGCGGAAGCCCAGCCAGGAGCAGATGGCGAAGCCGAAGGAATTGCTGGCGTGGCCGGAGAAGAAGCCGAAGAAGCTGGACCGGTTCTGCGGCCAGTGCAGGCCGCGCTGCAGCAGGTCCGTCGTATAGTAGGGCCGCAGGCGGTCGACGCCTTCCTTGATGTGGTAGGAGATCTGGTCGGCGAGGACGACGCAGAGGATGCAGGACAGGATGACGACCAGTCCCTTCTTCCAGCCCAGCCGGTAAATCATCATTCCCATAATGATTCCGTACATCGGGAACCAGATGCGGACATCGGACAGGAACATCCAGAAAGGGTCGCTCCACGGGCTGTGGAACCCGTTGAGCCAGAGGGTGATTTCCTGGTCGATGCCGATGAGACGCTCCACGATGCTACTTGTTCAGCGCCTTCCAGAGCTCTTCCTTGAGTTCGTTGAGGCCCGTCTGCGCGACGGCGGAGATGAACACGTGCGGGATGTCCGCCGGGAGTTTCTTCTCGATCTTCTTGCGCTCTTTCTCGTCGATGAGGTCCGTCTTCGTGACGGCGAGGACGCGGTCCTTCAC
>CAMNGM010000102.1 GCA_946538425.1 uncultured Bacteroidales bacterium
CGTGTCGAGCAGCTGCTCGAAATGAGAGATTCTTTCAATCGTTTCCATATGTCTGTCGTTTGGTGATGAACAGGTAATTTCCCGGATCCGCGGCCGCATCGACCCGGACGCCGAACAGGTGGATGTCCCCGCCCGAGGCGCAGCCGAGTTTTTTCCGGAGCAGGTCGGAGGTCATCGGGATGTTCCGCGCCGTCACCTCGGCCTGCGGCCAGCGCTTGCCGGCCTCCTTGACCGTCCGGTTGTTCAGCGGGAGGACTTCCAGCACCTCGTACACTTTGCCGAAAGGCCGCAGCTCCTCCGGAACCGCCTCGCCCGCATACAGATGCGTATGATGCCCCAGTTTGGTCAATCCGAACCGGTCGCAAGGGAGGCTGAAGGCCCCGGCCTTCAGGATGGCTTTGCCCGGCTCGAAAAGACAGATTTCTCCACTCCGCTTCGCTCCGGTCGAAATGACAATAGATTCCTTCGCTTCGCTCGGAATGACAGGGGTGGCTTCGCTCGGAATGACAGAGGTGGCTTCGCTCGGAATGACAGAGGTGGCTTCGTCATTCCCGGCTTGACCGGGAATCTCCATCACCGCGCCGCCTTCGACCACGAAAGTCGAAGGACTTCCGTCCCATTCGCGGTCCAGCAGGAACAGCAGTTCCTTGCACTCCCCTCCTGCGGCCACGACGTGAATCTCCTTCACGCGCGCGCCAAGCCTCTTGCACGCCATCGTGATGTCCGCCATCGGCGAAAGCTTCAGCAGCACATACCGGCTCGCTTCGAACAGCTCCGGCAGCAATCCCAGCACATCCGGCTGGCATTCCTCGATGAGGAACACCTTCCGCCCATCCTCGGCCCGCCGCGCCGGATCCAAAAAGATCACATCGGGCTGGAACCCATCCAGCACCTCCGCGACCTTTCCGGGTTCCACCCTATAGTTCCGGAACCGCACATTCTCCACACCCAACTCCTTGAAATTCAATTCCGTCGCCCTTACCAATTCAACTTGTATCTCATTATACAGCACCTCCTCCGCCACCTGCGCGAACGCCCACGCGTCCACCCCCATTCCCCCCGTCAGATCAGCAATCCTAAGGAGGGAGGGCACACCCTCTGAAACCTCTGGCCACCCTCGGCCAGATAAGAGGGAGGGGCCCATCGCTTGCGATGGGAGGGGCCGGAGCAAAGCGGAGGCGGTTTCAGAGGGTGTGCCCTCCCTCCGAACCGAAGTCAGAAGAGATGCTTTATACCGGGCAGTTTCAGAAGAACTGCACTGTTCGCCGGACAATCTGAAAGGGTATATCAGCGACGGGACGGCGTACCACTCGGGAACCTTCGTCCGAAGCTTGCGCCGCACTTCCAAGGTCGTGACAGCCAGGTCGATGTCGATATCCGGATACTTGTCCCGCGACAGCAGGAACCGGACCGGGTCGTCCGCCTCGTGTTGCAATATGAAATCGGCGAAGGGCATTTGCATTGCAAAAATACACAATTATCCTTACATTTGCATAATAGACTATAACACTAAAATCATCGATATGAAAGATTACAAGGAAGTGGTCAAGAGCTGGCTCGAAGGGAACTTCGACGCCGAGACCAAGGCAGAAGTCAAGAAACTGCAGGAAACCGACCCCGTGGGCCTGGAAGACGCCTTCTACCGGAACCTCGAGTTCGGCACCGGCGGCCTCCGCGGCATTATGGGCGTGGGCACGAACCGGATGAACAAGTATACCGTGGGGATGGCCACCCAGGGCCTCGCGAACTACATCAAGGCCCACGTGGACGGCGCCGCCAGCGTGTGCATCGCGCACGACAGCCGCAACAACTCCCGCCTGTTCGCCGAGATTTCCGCCGACGTGCTCTCCAACAACGGCATCCACGTGTACCTGTTCGACGCCCTCCGCCCCACCCCGGAACTGAGCTATTCCATCCGCCTCAAGGGCGCGACAGCCGGCATCATGGTCACGGCCAGCCACAACCCCAAGGAGTACAACGGCTACAAGGTCTTCTGGTGCGACGGCGGCCAGATCACCGCGCCCGTGGACAAGGACATCGTCGCCGAGGTGGCGAAGATCGAGGACCCGGCCGACGTGCGCTTCGCCCCGGTCGAGGGCACCGTGCCCGGCGGCATCGAGCCGATGGGCGCCGAGGTGGACGAGTGCTACCTGAGGGACCAGCTCTCCCTGATGCTGTCCCCGGAATCCGTCGCCCGCCACGCGGACCTCAAGATCGTCTACACCCCGCTGCACGGCTGCGGCGTCAAGCTGATGCCCGAAGCCCTCGCCCGCATCGGCTTCAAGAACGTCATCCACGTCCCCGAGCAGGATGTCAATGACGGCAACTTCCCCACGGTCGTCTCCCCCAACCCCGAGGAACCCGCCGCGATGAAGATGGCCCTCGAGAAGGCCGACGAGACCGGCGCGGACCTCGTCCTCGCCACCGACCCGGACGCCGACCGCCTGGGCATCGCCGTCCGCAACGACGAAGGCCGGATGGTCCAGCTCACCGGCAACCAGACCTGGAGCTTCCTCACCTACTACATCCTCACCCGCTGGAAGGAACTCGGAAAACTGGACGGCAACCAGTACTGCGTCAAGACCATCGTCACCAGTGAACTCCTCGCTGCGATCTGCGAGCATTTCGGCGTGAAGTGTTACAACGTCCTCACCGGCTTCAAGTACATCGCCGAAGTCCAGAAACTGCAGGAAGGCAAGGCCACGTTCATCTGCGGCGGCGAAGAGTCCTACGGCTTCAACCTCGGCTCCTTCGTGCGTGACAAGTGCGCGCAGGTCGCCGGCTGCGCCGTGGCCGAGTGCGCCGCCTGGGCCGCCGACCAGGGCATGACCCTGTGGCAGCTCCTCCAGAAGGTATACAAGGAGTACGGCCTGTACGTGGAAAAGATGGTGTACATCGTCCGCAAGGGAAAGACCGGCGCCGAGGAAATCCAGAAGATCATGGCCGACTACCGCGCCTGCCCGCCCAAGGAGATCGCCGGCAGCCCGCTCGTGAAGGTCATCGACTACCTGAAGCCCGAGGAGACCGGCCTCCCGAAGTCCAACGTCCTCCAGTTCTTCAACGCGGCCGGCGACGTGGTTTCCGTCCGTCCCTCCGGCACCGAGCCCAAGATCAAGTTCTACTTCGGCGCCAAGGGCGACGACGCCCCCGAGAAGATCGAGCTTCTGAAGACTCAGTTCATTTCGTAAGATGAGAACCCGGATACTCTTGATTGCAGCGGCCGCCCTCCTGGCGGCCGGCTGCGTTTCCGCCCCCCGGTACGACGACCCCGACACCCAGGCCGCATCGGCCCTGGCGCACCGCCTCCTCGGGAAAACCGCCGACAAGATCGAATTCCGCCTCGCAGAGGCTGACTCGGACGTGTTCCGCCTCAGCTCCCGGGGCTCCCGCGTCGTCATCGAAGGCAACAACGCCAACTCGATGGCCGTGGGCCTGAACCACTACCTGAAGTATTACTGCCTCGTGAACGTGGGGTGGTTCTCCTGGGACCGGATCGACGTTCCCAAGCGGCTTCCGAAAGTGGCGGAGCCCGTGGAAGTGAAGGCCCGGGTGGAGGACCGCTTCTTCCTCAACTACTGCACCTACGGCTACACGATGCCCTGGTGGCAGTGGAGCGAGTGGGAGCATTTCATCGACTGGATGGCCCTGCAGGGCATCAATCTTCCCCTCGCCATCACCGGCCAGGAGGCCATCTGGTACCAGATCTGGACCGAAATGGGCCTGACCGACGAAGAGGTCCGGACCTACTTCACCGGCCCGGCGCACCTTCCCTGGCACCGGATGCTGAACATCGACCACTGGGGCAGTCCGCTGCCCAAGTCCTGGCTGGACGGCCAGGCGGAGCTCCAGAAAAAGATCGTCGCCCGGGAGCGGGAGCTGAATATGCGGCCCGTCCTCCCCGCCTTCGCGGGCCACGTGCCGCCGGAGTTGAACCGCATCTACCCGGAAGCGCAGATCGAGCGGATGAGCGACTGGGCCGGCTTCGACCTGGAGGACTATCCGTACTTCCTGGACCCGATGGACCCGCTGTTCCCCGTCATCCAGCAGAAGTTCGTGGAGAAGGAGACGGAAATCTACGGGACGGACCACATCTATGGGATCGACCTGTTCAACGAGATGATCCCGAAGAGCTGGGAGCCCGACTACCTGTCCCGCGTCAGCCGCCAGTGCTACGAGTCCCTCGCGGCGGCCGATCCGGACGCCGTCTGGCTCCAGATGACCTGGCTGTTCTGGAACGAGCGGAAGTACTGGACCCAGGACCGCATCGAGCCGTACATCACCTCCTATCCGGCCGAGAAGTCGCTCCTGCTGGACTACTACTGCGAGCGCCAGGAAGTCTGGCGCCAGACGCAGAGCTACTACGGCGTCCCGTTCATCTGGTGCTACCTGGGCAACTTCGGCGGCAACACCTACCTGGCCGGCAACTTCGCGGACATCGACAAGCGCATCGAAGGCACCTTCGCGGAGGCCGGGCCCAATTTCAAGGGCCTCGGTTCCACCCTGGAAGGCTTCGACTGCAATCCGTTCATCTACCAGTTCATCTTCGAGAAGGCCTGGGACATCCCGCAGCACCAGGACCTCTCCGAGTATGGACAGGCGCTCGCCGACAGCCGGCTGGGCCTGGTCAGCGAGCCCGGACGGGAAGCCTGGAAGTCCCTCCTGAACGAGATCTACGTGGACCGGTCCGTTCCCGGGCACTCCCCCATCATGAACCTCCGGCCCTCCTTCGGACGCTCCACCTCCTATCACTCCAGCGTCCGTTTCACCTATGAGAACGAGAAACTCCTGGAAATCATCCGGAAACTCCTGGAAACCAATTCCCGTTCCAGCGCGTACGAGTTCGACCTCGTGAACCTCACCCGCCAGTACCTCTCCAACCGTTTCGAGGCCCTCTTCGCCGATTACAAGAAAGCCTATGAGGCGGGTTCCCGCGATGCGATGGCTCCGCTCAAGGAAGCCCTCCTGGACACCTTCGACAAGATGGAGGAACTGCTCTCGACGCAATCCTACTTCCTCGTGGGCAAGTGGATCGCCGACGCCCGCGCCTGGGGCGCCACCCCGGAGGAATCCGACTATTACGAGTCCAACGCCCGCAACCTCATCACCACCTGGGGAGACCGCGGCAATATGCTCACCGACTATGCCGACCGCACCTGGGCAGGCCTCGTGAGCTCCTACTACAAGGAGCGTTGGCGGATGTTCCTGGATGCTGTCGACGCATCCCTGGACGCCGGCGTCGCGTTCGACGAGGAAAGCCTCCTCGACGCCCTGAAGGACTTCGAGTACGCGTGGTGGTCCGAACGGCCCGGCACCTTCGCCAGTACGCCGAACGGCGACCCGAAGGCCGCCGTCCGCAAAGTGTTGGAAGCGTTGTAACCTACATCCGCTCGGGCAGCCGGATCCCGAGGATGCCCATCGCGCTGCGCAGCGTGCGGGCCATCACGGAGATGAGCTCCAGACGGAACTTCAGCAGACCCTGGTCCTCCTCGCGGAGGATCGGGGTCTCGTGGTAGTACTGGTTGAATTCCTTCGCCAGGTCATAGGCGTAGTTCGCGAGGACGGCGGGGCTGAGGGCCGCGCCGGCTTCGGCGACCTTCCCCGGGAAGGTGCCCAGCAGTTTGATGAGGCGGATCTCCTTCGCCGAAGGAACGAGGGCGGTGGTGATGTCGGCAGGGCCGAATTCCACCGTCGCCTTCCGCAGGATCGAGCAGATGCGGGCGTGCGTGTA
>CAMNGM010000103.1 GCA_946538425.1 uncultured Bacteroidales bacterium
TCTCCTACGAGAAGTTCCAGCAGACGCTCCTGCTGCCGGAGGATGCCGAGGCCGACAAGATCGAAGCCAAGGTGGAACACGGCGTGCTGAATGTCCATATCCCGAAGAAGGAGAAGGCTCAGCAACCCGAAACCGTCAAGCAGATTGCCGTCCAGTAAGGTCCATTGACACATCTCCCATCGAGAAAGGGCGCCACCCGGCCGGGTGACGCCCTTTTTTCGTATGGAAGAATCATCGCTTGAACCGGTACCCCTCCCCCCAGCAGAGGATAACGGTCGGGACGGGGAGCGCCAGGGCATCCACCTTGTACTGCGAAAGCCAGAACGCCTCCCGGTGGTCGATCGTATGCCCCATCTCGTTCTCGTGGCCGGTGATGACCACCCGCGGGGAGAAGCCGAGCACCGTCTCCTTCATTTCCATCGCCCAGCAGTCGATGAGGAGGATGTCGAGGGGGCGGGTCAGTTTCTCCGAGGCGCGCCTCAGCCAGGCAAGGTCCTCCCGGAGGTACTGGTCCCCGCAGTGCGCCACGGTATACCCTCCGGGGAAAGTCACCACCCAGATATTGTTCTGGAGGCCGTCCTGATGCCCGGGGAGCGCCTGCGCGGCAAGGGAGACCCCTCCCCTGCCTTCCAGCCGGATTTCCGAGAAGTCCTCCGTGCGGACCTTGACGACGCGGTCGTTGTCGTAGTCCTCCGGGCCATAGATGGGGATTCCCAGCTCCGAGGCCATCGCGACGACGTTCCTGTCGGCGTGGTCGGGATCCCTGTGCGAAATCAGCAGCAGGTCGCAAGACGAGACGAGTTCCCGCATCAGCGCGTCCGGGATGTATTTCTCCTTTCCCCGGGTTCCGCAGAGGTCGAACCCGACAACGGCCTCCCGGGTACGGACGACGAAGCCGTCGTTATAAAGCTTGTACACCTCGACCCCCTTCCTCGAGGACGGCCGGGACAGGTCCCCGACGACCCGCCCTACCCGCGTGTCCAGGAAGGCGTGCAGCGCCGGCGATCCGTCGTTCCGCGTATCGTGGACGAGGGCGTCGAGCGAAGCGAGGGCGAGCTGCCGCTCGGGAGAAGGATCCGCAGCGGCGGGATTCCGCTGGAGGACCCCGTCGACGAGGCCGAACAGGACCTCCGCCTGGTTGTCCAGGTAGCCTTCGGGATTTCCCCAGTACTCCCAGGGCCGTTCCTGGGCGAAAAGGGAGCCGGGCAGCGCCGTCAAAAGAAAAAGGAGGGACAGTCGGACGGAATGATGCATAGCTGGTTCAAGTTTATGGATGCATAAAAATAAGAAAGTTGCGCGGATTTTCCACGCAACTTTCCCTTTTATCGTATGTATTTTGAGGATTACATCATCCCGCCGGCGGGCATAGCCGGGGCGGCCGGAGCCGGCTCGGGGATGTCCACGATGCCGCACTCGGTGGTGAGGAACATACCGGAGACGGACGCGGCGTTCTCCAGGGCCACGCGGGCCACCTTGGTCGGGTCGATGACACCGGCCTCATACATATTCACGTACTCGTCGGTCCGGGCGTTGTAACCGAAGTCGCCCTTGCCCTCGCGGATCTTGTTGATGATGACGGAGGCCTCCACGCCGGCGTTCGCGGCGATCTGGCGGAGCGGCTCCTCGATGGCGCGGGCCACGATGTGGATGCCGGTGGTCTCGTCCTCGTTCTCGCCCTTGAGTCCCTTCAGGGCCTCGGCGGCGCGGATGTAGGCGACACCGCCACCCGGCAGGTAACCTTCCTCCACCGCGGCGCGGGTGGCGTGCAGGGCATCGTCCACACGGTCCTTCTTCTCCTTCATCTCGATCTCGGAGGAAGCGCCCACATAAATGACGGCGACCCCGCCGGCGAGCTTTCCGAGACGCTCCTGGAGCTTCTCGCGGTCATAGTCGGACTTGGTGGTCTCGATCTGCTTGCGGATCTGGTCGGCCCGGTCCTTGATGGCCTCGGCCTCGCCGGCGCCGCCCACAATCACCGTGTTCTCCTTGGTGATGGTGACCTTTTCGGCCCGGCCCAGCATCTGGACATTGGCCTTGTCCAGGGTGAAGCCGCGCTCCTCGCTGATGACGACGCCGCCCGTCAGAGTGGCGATGTCCTGAAGCATCTCCTTGCGGCGGTCGCCGAAGCCCGGCGCCTTGACGGCGGCGACTTTCAGCGTTCCGCGCAGACGGTTCACCACGAGGGTGGTCAGGGCCTGGCCCTCGACGTCCTCGGCGATGATCAGCAGGCTCTTGGCCTCCCGGGCGATGGGCTCGAGCACCGGCATCAGGTCTTCCATGTTGGCGATCTTCTTGTCGGTGAGGAGGATGTAGGCGTCGTCCAGGACGGCCTCCATCTTGTCCCCGTTGGTCATGAAGTACGGGCTGATGTAGCCGCGGTCGAACTGCATGCCCTCGACGACCTTCACCTCGGTCTCGGTGCCCTTGGCCTCCTCGACGGTGATGACGCCGTCCTTCTTCACCTTGGACATCGCGTCGGCGATGAGCTTACCGATGGTGGCGTCGTTGTTGGCCGAGACGGTGCCCACCTGCTCGATCTTGGAGTAGTCCTCGCCGACCGGCTGGCTCTGGGCCTTGAGGTTCTCGACCACGGCCGCGACGGCCTTGTCGATGCCGCGCTTGAGGTCCATCGGATTCGCACCGGCAGTGACGTTCTTCAGGCCCACGTTCATAATGGCCTGAGCCAGGACCGTGGCGGTGGTGGTGCCGTCGCCGGCCAGCTCGTTGGTCTTGGAGGCGACCTCCTTGACCATCTGGGCGCCCATATTCTGGAAGCGGTCCTCGAGTTCGACCTCCTTGGCGACGGTCACGCCGTCCTTGGTGATCTGGGGAGCGCCGAATTTCTTGTCGATCACGACGTTGCGGCCTTTCGGGCCGAGGGTGACCTTCACAGCGTTCGCAAGCGCGTCAGCGCCTTCCTTCATCGCGGCGCGGACGTCAGTATTGAATTTGATTTCTTTTGCCATAATTCAATGAATTTAAGATTCCTTCACTACGTTCGGAATGACAACGCCGCTACAGAATGGCGAGGATGTCAGACTGTTTCACGATGAGGTACTTCTTGGCGTCCACGGTGACCTCGGTACCGGCATATTTTCCGTAGAGGACGACTTCGCCGACCTTCACTTCCATCGGCTCATCCTTGGCGCCCGGGCCCACGGCGACGATGGTGCCCTGCTGCGGTTTCTCTTGTGCGTTGTCCGGGATGTAAAGGCCCCCGGCGGTCATCGTCTCGGCCTCCTTGGGCTCGATGACGACTCTTGTTCCTAACGGACGGATCATAGTTATTGTGTTTTGTATGTTTGCTCATTCGCCCCCGGCCACTCCGGAGACGCCGGATTATCATCAAGCGTTGTGCCAGCCGGGGAATACTGACAATTTGGCAGAGGGAATGTGACGAATTATTCCTATCTTTGCGCCGTCAAATAGAAAACCATCTATGGAATACATCAAAGACCAATACTTCGAGGGCGAGCGCCCGCTGTATGTCCGCCACGGACTCCGGCTCGAGAACGTGTCCATCGGCCCCGGCGAATCCTCCCTCAAGGAAGGCTCCGACATCGAGGCGGTGAACTGCGAGTTCAATGGGAAATACCCGTTCTGGGAGTGCAAGGATTTCACCATCCGGAACTGCGTGTTCCGCGAGGGGGCCCGCGCCGCGCTCTGGTATACAAGGGAATGCAAAATGTACGACACCCTGGTCGAAGCGCCCAAGATGTTCCGCCGCATCAAGGACGTGTACCTGGAGAACGTGAAGCTTCCGAACGCCCTGGAGACTTTCTGGGACTGCGACGAGGTGGAACTCCGGAACGTGGAGGCCGCCCAGGCCAACTACATCTTCATGCACACGTCCGACATCCGGATCGACGGGTTCAAACTCCAGGGGAACTACTCCTTCCAGTACGCGAAGAACGTGGTCATCCGGAACGCGGAGATGGACACCAAGGACGCCTTCTGGGAGTCCGAGGACGTGACGGTCTATGATTCCCGCATCAACGGCGAATTCCTGGGCTGGTACGCGAAGAACCTCCACCTGGTGAACTGCAAGATCGGCGGCACCCAGCCCCTTTGCTACTGCGAGGGCCTGGTCCTGGAGAACTGCGTCTTCGAGGAGGACGCGGACCGCGCCTTCGAGTATTCGGACGTCGAGGCCAGCATCATCGGCCCGGTCCCGAGCGTCAAGAACCCCCGCTCCGGCCGCATCAACGCCGACAGCTACGGCGCAATCATCCTGGACGGCAACATCAAGGCGCCCGCCGACTGCGAGATCCGCACCTGGGACGCGCCGGATGTGGATCTGGCCGCCAATCCGGACATTGTTGAATATTAGATTCCTTCGCTTCGCTCGGAATGACAATTCTCATGTCATTCTGAGGAGGTCGAAGACCGACGTGAGAATCTCGTAAACGACCATGACTACCTTCAATTTTGATGAAATCGTCCCGCGGCGGAATACCGCCAGCGTGAAGTGGGACCTGTTTGAGGAAGATACGCTGCCGCTGTGGGTGGCGGATATGGACTTCAAGGCGGCGCCGGCCATCCTGGAGGCGCTGCGCAAACGGCTGGAGCACGGCGTGTTCGGCTACGAGCTGGTGCCGCAGTCGTATTATGACGCCATCGCCCGCTGGTTCGACCGCAGGCATGGCTGGAAAGGCATCACCCGCGAGCGGATCATCCCCACGACGGGCGTCATCCCGGCCTATTCCGCCTGCATCAAGGCGATGGCCCGGGTCGGGGACAACGTCATCGTCCAGACGCCCGTGTACAACGCCTTCTTCCCGGCCATCCGGAACAACGGCTGCCGGGAGCTGTGCAATACACTGGTCTACCAGGACAACACCTACACGATCGACTGGGCGGACCTGGAAGCCAAGGCGGCCGATCCCAAGACGACCGTGATGCTGGTGTGCAATCCGCACAACCCCGCCGGCCGGGTATGGACCCGGGAGGAACTGGAACGCATCGGAGAAATCTGCCTGAAGCACGGGGTGTTCGTCATCTCCGACGAAATCCACTGCGAACTCACCTATCCCGGCCACGACTACACGCCGTGGGCCACCCTTCCCGGGGAGATGGTGCGCAACTCCGCGAGCTGCATCTCCCCCACCAAGTCCTTCAACATCGCCGGCATCCAGATCGCGAACATCTTCGCGGCGGACCCGGAGGTCCTCCGCCGCATCGACCGGGCCATCAACGACAACGAATGCTGCGACGTGAACGTGTTCGGCTGCGCGGCCCTGGAAGCGGCCTACAACGAGTCGGAGGAGTGGCTGGACGCCCTGCGCGCCTACCTGTATGAGAATGCGCAGCTGGTGTACAAGTACCTCAAAGAGGAAATCCCGCAGATCACGGCCCTCCCGCTGGAAGGCACCTACCTGATGTGGCTGGACTGCCGCGCCGCCCGCCACGCGGACGAGCCCCTCGAGGGTTTCTCCGAGCGGTTCGCGCAGCACCTCCGCTACGAGGCCAAGCTCATCCTCTCCACCGGCACCATCTACGGGGCCGACGCCGAAGGCTTCGAACGCCTCAACATCGCCTGTCCCCAAAAGACGCTGCTGGAAGGCCTGGCGCGCCTCCGGCACGGATTCCTGACTTACTGAAACAAAAACGGCTGACCCGGACGGTCAGCCGTTTCGCTTTTTCTGCGATTTCCTAGAACTGGTAGTTCATACCGATGCCGATCCAGGGATCCGCATTCATCGGCGTGT
>CAMNGM010000104.1 GCA_946538425.1 uncultured Bacteroidales bacterium
CCCTCGCCTCGCCGGAATACCTCGCCGAACCCCGCACCAACGGCGGCTTCCTCCTCAAGCACAGCGTGGGCCATCTCCCCAACAAATCCGAGGTCGATGTCCCCCTCACCTACGCCGACTACTATTTCCTCGAGGCGCTGACGCTGTACCCCGTCTCGGCCAATTGATTAAACATCAATCGTTTACGCAAAACTCCCTGGTACATTTGCACCAGTGAACTTTTAATAACCACCTGATAACCAAGCAGATAAGTGAGACGGATACTCGTACTGTCCTGGGTGTTGCTCGGGATGATGACCCTCGTCCGGGCGCAGGAGCCCGGGGCGCACCCGCGGCTGCTGATGCGGGCGGGGGAAGAGCCGAAGGGGGTGACGGAAGGCTTGTTCAAGGCGGCCGACAGCGTGATCGTCTCGTTCAGCCGGAAGACGCTGAAGCAGCCGCCCGTGGAACGGACCATGATCGGCCGCCGGCTCCTGCACACCTCCCGGACCGTCCTGAAACGCACATTCTGGCTCGGATACACGTACCGGGTCCATGGCGGGGAGGCGTATGCGCGGCGGGCCATCGACGAGATGCTGGCCGCCAGCGCGTTCCCGGACTGGAACCCGTCGCATTTCCTGGATGTCGGCGAGATGACGATGGCCCTCGCCATCGGCTACGACTGGCTGTACGACCGGATGACGCCGGCCGAACGGGAGACCGTCGCCCGGGCGATCATCGACAAAGGCCTCAAACCCGCCGGGAACAAGGCCGACGCCTGGTTCTACCGCAACGAGAACAACTGGAACTCCGTGTGCAACGCCGGCATGGTGTACGGCACCCTCGCCGTGTGGGAGGAGGATCCGGAATTCTGCCAGTCCATGCTGGAGAAATCCCTGGAATCCAACAAATTGGCCTATAAGGCCATTGCGGGCGGGGGCTATCCCGAAGGTTACAATTACTGGGGCTACGGCGCATCGTTCCAGATCATGCTGGAAGCGGCCCTGGACCGCGCCTTCAAGGACGGGTACGTCCGTTCTCCGGAAGCGGAGGCCGGGCTCGCCGCCCTCGTCGCCTCGGCCGACTTCATCCGCTTCACCCGGACCCCGGCCGACCATTCCTACAGCTTCTCAGATTCCTACCGCCGGGCGGACGGGCAGTACATGCAGGCCTGGATCTTCCGGCACACGGGCGACGCCTCCTTCCTTTATCCGGAGCTGCGATATATGGAGGCTTCCGGATACCGCAGGCTGTGCGAAGACCGCCTGTTCCCGATGTTCCTCATCGCGCTGGGCGGCGACGCGCCCGAACGCATCGACCCGCCGGAAGGGCGCTATTACCAGTGCGGCGGCACGACGCCCGTCTTCGTGTACCGGAGCGGCTGGGAGTCCCAGGAAGACGACTACCTGGGCGTCAAGGGCGGCCTCGCGATGTCCAGCCACTCGCACCTGGACCAGGGCTCCTTCTACTTCGAATCCGACGGCGTCACCTGGGCGACGGACCTCGGGATGCAGGACTACAACTCGCTGGAATCGAAGGGCGTGGACCTCTGGGACATGCTCCAGGACAGCGAGCGCTGGACGGTCTTCCGCATCGGCCCGTTCTCCCATAATATCCTGACTATCAATGGGAAAGCGCCCAAGGTGAACCAGGTCATCGACTTACTCGGCACGCGGAGGCCGGACACGCCGTCCGCCGCGGATCCTGCCGGCGCGGAGCTGTACCTGCGGCCGATGTATGACGACGACCTCGCCTACTACCTCCGGGAAGTGCTCTTCGACGGCCGGGACCTCCACATCGTGGAGCACCTCCAGGCCGGGGACTCCACCTGCGTCATCCGCTGGGCGATGGCGTCCGAGGCCGATGCCTCCCTGCCGCACGAGCCCGCCGAATCCGCCATCCTGCTGCAAAGCGGTCCGCATCGACGCGAACTGACGGCCGAATTCCTGGCCCCCTACCTCTCGCGGTTCTTCCCGAACGCCCCGAAATCCGGCGAGGCGGACACGCCCGTCCTCACCCCACACCGCTGGCCCACGACCTACGACCTGGAGGCGTTGGCTGTCGATGGGATGCAGTATTTGCACGAGACCGACGTCGCCAATCCCGGCACCTCGCTCGTAGGTTTCACCTTCACACTGCAACCGCACCAGCAGGTCGTGCTGCACGTGAGGCTGTCAAAGGACCTGTAATCCCAAAAGCTCCCCTTCCCTTGTACAAGTCTTGTCCGTGTACATGTCCTGTCCGTGAACGTGTCCTGTCCGTGAACAAGTCTCGCTTGTACACGAGAATTGCCCTCCAGGCCGTATTTCATGTTCAAGTCTTTTGAAAAATGGGGAATTTGGGCCTCTTTGAAGGAGACTTGTACACAAAAAACCCTTTCTATGGTCGTTTGGTTGTACAAACGAGACTTGTACAAACGAGGGAGGAGGTTGAAACCCTAACCCTTAGCGCTCGTAGGCGAGGCGCATACCCTTAGCGCTCGTAGGCGAGGCGTTCGGTGCCGTCTTCGAGCCAGATGATGCCGCAGTAGGTGAAGCCGTGCTTCTCGATGAGGTGCTGCATGATGCGGTTGTCGCGGTGCGTGTCGATGCGCAGGTGCGCAAAGCGCGATGCGGCGTAATCGATGATCGTTGAAAAGATTCCATGCACTTCCGGGTAGCTCGCCATCCGGTGGATGACGCCGTACGGCTCGTCGGTGAGCCACGCGCCGTCGATGACGTCGTAGGTGGGTTCGGGGGACGGGAGGAGGGCGAAGTACGCGACGATGCGCGGGGCGGCGAGATGCCCGGTCAAGCCGGGCATGACGGGTTTTCCTTCGTCATGGCCGGCCCCGACCGGCCATCTGTTTTCAATGACAAAACCTCCTCCCCGGGCGATGTCGCGGAGGAGGAGGGAGTCGTCGGGGAAGCCGGGGGCGGACCACTGGTCGTGGTTGCCGTCGGCGCGCATGATGCCCTTGGCGGCCTCGAAAACGGACCGCAGGGCGGGGAGGTCGGCGACGGTCGCGGGGCGGATGGTCAACTGGGGGGAAGAGATTCCTTCGCTGCGCTCGGAATGACAGGGGGCACTCCGTTCGGAATGAGAGGAAGGGCGCACGGAGTCGTCAGGCGCTACCACTTGTCGTAGTGGATGTTCTCGGGCTTCCACTTGTCCTTGGGCTGGTCGTCGCCGCCGGGATAGCCGCAAGGGACGATGCAGTAGGGAGTTACGTTCTCGGGAAGGCCCAAAACTTCGCGGGCGGGGTTCATCCGGTCGTCATACGGATAGCAAGCGGTCCAGACGGCGCCGAGGCCCAGCGCTTCGGCGGCGAGGAGAAGGTTCTCCGTCGCGGCGGCGCAGTCGGCCGTCCAGTTGTGATTCTCCATCAGGACGGGCTCGGCTCCGGCCTCGCCCTGGGGACGGCGCTGGACGGTGGTCTCGCCGCACACGACGAACACGACGGGGGCTTTCGCGATCATCTTGTTGAAGCCGCCGGCCAGGACATCCTTCACGGCCTGGTCACGGACGACGACAAAGCGCCACGGCTGGACGTTCATCCCCGAGGGGGCGGCCATCGCGGCGCGGAGTATCGTCTCCACCTGCTGGTCGGAGACGGGCTGGTCCGTGTAGGTGCGGACGCTCTTGCGGGAAGCGATCACGTCGAGGGCGGAAGGTTCCGCCGGAGTCTGCTGCTTCGGGGCGCAGGCCGCGGCGGTCAGAAGGGTTGCCATAAGAATAAAATTCGCCAATTTCATATCGTAAACCATTATGTTCTGCAAAGATACACATTTCATCCTCATTTTCACCCGCATTTGAGCACGAACGGGCCGATGATCCGATCCCCGTCCGCAAAAAGGGAGGTGAAACCGCCGCGCCCGTCCCCCCTTCCTGTCCTGCCGGTCCGGAAAACGGGAAAGTAGGACTGTATTTCTGCAAATGCGGCCGAAGGAGCATTGCCGATGTGCCGAAGTTTCACTATCTTCGCATATTATGAAGAAACTTTTCCTTTGTCTCGCGATAGCGGCGTTCGCCGCGGCGGCCGCCACCGCCCAGCCCGCCGGCCGCCAGTCGTTCAATGAAGGATGGACCTTCGAGAAGGACGGCGTCCGGAAAACCGTGGACCTGCCCCACGACTGGGGCGTGGAAGGACCGTTCCGGCAGGAGTATCCCGGCGAAAGCGGGAAACTCGCCTGGTGGGGGAAGGCTACTTACACCAAGTCCCTGGAAATCAGCGAAGAAGACCTGAAAAAGGACATCGACCTGGAAATCGACGGGGCGATGTCGCACGCGACCGTCTCCGTGAACGGCGTGGACCTCGGCGGCTGGCCGTACGGCTACGCCTCCTTCGCCGTCCGCCTGAACCCGGCGCTGAAGGCCGGCCGGAACGAGGTCGCCGTCCACATCGACAATCCCGAGGAATCCTCCCGCTGGTATCCCGGCGGCGGCCTCTACCGCAACGTCTGGATCACGAAGACCAGCAAGACCTCCGTCGCCCACTGGGGCACCTATGTCACGACGGAAATCGGTCCGGTCGACAAGGACCTGAACCAGGCCGACGCCACGGTCGCCCTCCGCGTCACCCTCAAGCACGCGGGCGAGGAGACGGTGGGGATGGTCCGGACGCGGATCGTCCGCCAGGACCGCATCCGGCGCGACGGGGAGGAAATGGTCATCGACCGCATTCTCGCCGAGACCCGCAGCATCGAGCGGATCGAGGACGGGAAGACCGTCTGGCAGACCTTCGACCTGGAGGACGCTCGCCTCTGGACCCCCGACAGTCCGACGATGTACATCGCCCGCACCACCGTGGAAACCCCCGACGAGGTGCTGGACACCTACGAGACGCCTTTCGGCGTGCGCGAGGCGGTCTGGAAGGCCGACGGCTTCTACCTCAACGGCGAAAGGACCTTCCTGAAGGGCGTGTGCCTGCACCACGACGCGGGCGCGCTCGGCGCCGTCTGGAACGACGACGCCTGGGTGCGCCGCCTCGGGATGCTCAAGGAGATGGGCTGCAACGCCATCCGCACCTCCCACAATCCCCCGGCGCCGGAGTTCCTGGACCTGTGCGACCGGATGGGCTTCCTGGTGATGGACGAGCTCACGGACACCTGGACCGTCCCGAAGAAGGAGCACGGCTACGCCGAGCTGTTCGATGACTGGGCGGAAAAGGACCTCGTGGCCCTCGTCCGCCGCGACCGGAACCATCCTTCCGTGATCCTGTGGTCCATCGGCAACGAGTGCGGCGAGCAGGGCGACAGCACCAAGTGGTGGATCCCGCAGATGCTCACGGACATCTGCCACCGCGAGGACCCGACGCGGCCCTCTTCCGCCGGCAACGACAACCCCTGGGCCGCCGGGCAGGGCTACGCGAGAACCATCGACGTGTACGGCTTCAACTACAAGCCGCATCTCTATGCGCAGTTCGTGAAGGACCATCCCGGCCGGCCGGTGCTCGGCTCGGAAACGGCCTCCTGCATCTCCACGCGCGGGTATTACCGCTTCCCCGTGGAGCAGGAAAAGGGCAAGGGATGGGCGATGGAACCGCCTTTCCAGGTGAGTTCCTACGACCTGTACGCCCCCGGCTGGGCCTCCAAGCCCGACTATGAGTGGCAGTACGAGGATGTCGTGCCCGAGTGCGCCGGCGAGTTCGTCTGGACCGGCTACGACTACCTGGGCGAGCCCA
>CAMNGM010000105.1 GCA_946538425.1 uncultured Bacteroidales bacterium
GCAGGTCGCTCTCCGTGAACAGCAGTCCCAGGAAGGCGCCCACCGTGGTGATGCAGCCCAGCGTGACGGGCGTGGACTCCTCGCGGAGCATCTGCTCCACGTCGCCCACGTAGTAATGGTGGATGAGCACGTGCAGGCAGTAGCTGATGGCGACGCCCAGCACGATCGCCCCGAGCCCCAGGGCCATCAGGGACATGAATCCCTTGATCCAGTACATACAGGCCAGGGCGAAGACCGATCCGTACAGGATCGGGACGACCTGCTGCCAGATGAAGGTCCAGCTGTGGAAGCTCAGGAGCAGGATCACGAGGATGACGAGCAGGGACACGCCCACCGTCATCAGGAGGTCGCCCTTGATGGTGCTCGCGTTGGACACGCTGCCCAGCGGGGTGCCGTGCGCAAGGACGCGGGCGTCGGGATGGGCCTCCTCAAAAGCCTTGCGCTCCCGGTTCATCAGCCGGTAGAACTTGGTGCCGGCCCCGGAATCCATCGAATTGAATCCCGGGGAGAGGAACGCCAGGGCGACCGTCTTGTCCGGGCAGAAGAAATGTCCTTCCTCGATGGTGTATCCGCCCACGGAGCCGCCGTCGGAGGGGATGATCTCACGAAGGAGGATGTTCCGCAGGCCCAGCGGGTCCATCGTGACGAACTGGGTGGTCTCGCCGGTCTCGTCGGCCTCCAGCAAGGCCAGGTTCTCCTGCATCGCCGCTTCCACGGCCTCCGGCTGGAGGGCGGCATCGAATGCGGCGTACAGGGAAGTGTCGATGAAGCAGGGCAGATGCTCGAAGGCGTAGTCGATGGCCCCCAGCATCGTGCCCATATCCAGCTGGTACAGGATGCCGGCGATGTGGTGCGACGCGGAGTCCCGCTGGAGCAGGGCTTCGCAGTATTCGTCCATATAGGCGGCCAGGGTGGCGGGATCCAGCGGGCTGGCCGGATCGGCGGAGGTGACCTGGATGAACACCTTGTCCTTCAGCCCGATGTCGCTGAAGGCCAGTTCACTGTCCGTGCTGGAGCGGGGGAGGAGCTTGACGATGTCCTCCTCGTACCGCAGCCGGACGCCGAAAGCGAGGAACAGCAGGAAACTGCCTGCAAGAAGCAGGTACAGCAGCCCTTTGTGCCGCTGGAAATAGTGATAGATCGGAACGAAGATCCGGTGCATTTTTTCGTTTGATGGTTAATTTACAAAGGTACGGTTTATTCCTGAGAATACGAAAACTGTTTTTCGGGACGGCCGTTACCGGGAAAGCGTGACGTTGCGCAGGAGGATGGACCGGAATCCCTGGTCGTTCCAGGACACGACCGGCGTCAGGGCGCCCGTCAAGCCCGTGGCGGTGATGTTCTCCAGGGTGAGGTCCTCGGCGACCGACCCCTCCCGGACGCTGGTGGAAACCGGCGAGGAGAGGTTCTCGAGCCGCAGGTCGTGCAAATGGATGCCTCGGGCCGTGCCGGTCGCTTCCCCCCAGGCGCCGGGCTCCAGGCTGATGCCGAAGAGCATATTGTTGCGCCGGGCCTCGCCGCTGGTCCGGTGGGGATAGACGCCGGGGCCGTACAGGTGGCTGTCGCGGATTTCCACGCCGTCGGACGGCATGATCATCCGCACACCGTTGCAGGACGAATTGATCTCGCAGTCGTGGATGACCAGATCCTCCCAGTAGCCGCCGGCGATGGCGTCGTCCCCCGTCTCGAAACGGCAGTCGGCGATCTCCACGTGCCTGCCGCCGCGGATATGGATGCCGTCCCAGCCTTCGGTGATGTGGATTCCCCGGAAGACGGCGTCCTCCAGGGCGTAGCCCAGGAATGCGTAATTCGCGGCCCGGGTGACGGAGACGCCCTCCATCCGGAAGTCCCTGGCCTCTGCCACGAGGATGGTGTGCGGCCCCCGCATATGCTCTTCGCCCAGAGAATCGAAAACGTGCCTTCCGTCGATGAGCCCTTCTCCGGTGATGGAGGCCCCTTCGATGCCGTTCCCGTGCAGGAAGGCCTTCATCCAGCGCCGGTCGCTGGTGTTGTTGGCATTGACGGAATGGCCGCCGCTGTCGTACTTCGACAGGTCGTGCTGCGGAACGAAGGAGGCATAGGCTTCCGGGTCGTCGACCCCGAGCAGCACCGCGCCCGGGTCCAGATGCAGGTCCACCCGGTCCTTGAGGAACAGGGACCGGCACAGGAAGGTGCCTTCCGGCACGCGGACGGTTCCGCCGCCCGAGCGCGTGCAACTGTCAATGGCCGCCTGTACGGCCGCCGTGCATTCCGTCACGCCGTCGCCCACGGCGCCGAAAGCCAGGATGTCGAACACCTGGGGTTTCTCAGTTGCGGTTCCACAGGCCGTCAGGGCCAGGAGTACCGCGATCCACGTCTTTTTCATAGTGTCAGTCAGGTCGATGTCAGATCAGAAGCAGTTCCGCAGGACCTCCACCACATTCGACGACTTGCCCATCGTGTAGAAGTGGACGGCGGGCACCCCGTGGGTGAGGAGGTCGCGGCACTGGGCCGTGCACCATTCCACGCCGATGCGGCGGACGGCTTCCTTGTCGCCGCCGGCGTCGTGGACGGCGTCCGTCAGCGCCACGGGAATGTCGATGGAGAAGGATTCCGGGAGGAGGTTCACCTGCCGGGCGGTGGTGAGAGGCTTGAGGCCCGGGATGATGGGCACGGTGATGCCGGCGGCGCGGCAGCGGTCCACGAAGCGGTAGAAGACCGCATTGTCGAAGAACATCTGGGTGATGATGCAGTCCGCCCCCGCATCGACCTTGCCCTTCAGGTGAAGGATGTCGGTCTCGGGGTTCGCGGCCTCGAAATGCTTCTCGGGGTAGCCGCCGACGCCGATGCAGAGGCGCTCGCCGCCCTCCATCTGCCGGATGGCGCGCACGAGCTCGTCCGCGTGGGCATACCCGCCGGGAACGGGGGTGAAGCGCTTCTCGCCGGCGAGGGAGTCGCCCCGGAGGGCCATCACATTGTCGATGCCCAGGAAGTGGAAGTCCTGCACGAGCCACTCGATCTCCGCGGCGGTGTTCCCGGCGCAGATGATGTGCGGGACCACTTCCACGTCGTACCGGCCCTGGATGCTGCCGCACACGGCGACGGGGGAGACGCGGCTGCGGACGACCTCCCGGAGGAAGGCGCCGTCGCCTTTCGGGGCGTACCGGACCTCGTCGCGGTGCGTCGTGACGTTGATGTAACGGGGCTTGAACTCCATCAGGGGAGCGATGCTCTCCAGCAGTTCGTCCTTGACGATGCCGCTCTGCGGCGGAATGATTTCCAGGGAAGGGAAAGGATGACGGGCATCCAGGAAATCGGTGATTCTCATAGCAGATGGGACAGGAAGGCCCGGGCCTCGGCGGGGGAGAAGCCGCGGGCGGATTCGTACAGTTCGTATTGTTTTTCGCTGATGTGGCGGATTTCCGGATAGCCGGCCTCGGGGTGGAGGACGACGAAGCCGCAGATGGCGGCGTCGGGAATCATCGCGCAGCTTTCGGTGAGGGTGATCCCGAGTCCTTCGGGAAGAAGGCCCAGGATGTCGCGCTTGAGGCTGTGGTCCGGGCAGGAGGCGTAGCCGGCGGCGGGCTTGGCGACCTTCACGCCTGCGGGCAGGCTTTGCGCCAGGCGCTTGTCCAGCCAGGTGGACGCCGCCTCCGCCAAGGTGACGCGCACGGCGCGCTCCATCATCGAGTCGTAATCGCTCCGGCAGGCCTCGCAGGTGCATCCGGCGGGGTGCAGTTGCGGGCCCTGAGCTTGTCGGCTGTCCGGTCCCTGAGCTTGTCGAAGGGCCGGTGGAGCGGCGTGGACGCTGATCGCGAAAACGCCGAAGGGGCCGGCGCCGTCCGCCGGGACGAAGTCCGCGAGGGAGCGGCCCGGGGCCTCCTCCTGCCGGAGCATCGGGAGGCGGCAGGGGCCCAGGTCGATGGCTTCGCCGTCGCGCCGGGCCGCGAAGAAGCGGGCGGCGAGGCGGACGGAGACGCCGCCGGTGCGGACCATCCGGTCCAGCACGGCGCGTCCTTCCGCCGTAAGCTCCGCGTTCTCCTTCACGCCCCAGACGGCGCGGAACATCGACCAGTCGAAAAGGGGAACGAGTTCCTCCAGCGGGACTTCCGTGAGCGGAATATCTTCGGGAATGGCGCGGAGATAACTGTTTGGTTCAAAGCCTGTTTGCGCAGGCGCAGGCGCGGGCTTGCGCCCTTCGTGCAGGTCGCGGATGCGCGCCTGCTCCGCGTGCTGGGCGGCTTCGAAGGCCGCGCGGTCGCGCAGGCACTTCTTCGCCAGCACCGCGCCGGCGGACGCATCCGGCGCGTAGAAGACGTGGTCGTACAGCGGCGCAAGCTTCACCGCCGTATGCAGGGCGGAGGTCGTGGCGCCGCCGATGAAAAGCGGCGTGTCCAGCCCGCGGGCCGCCATTTCGCGGCAAAGTTCCTCCATCTGGAACAGGGAGGGGGTGATAAGCCCGCTCACGCCGATCAGGGCGGCGTGGTGCTTCTCCGCGGCTTCCAGGATGGTTTCCTTGTCGACCATCACGCCCAGGTCGATCACCTCGAAGCCGTTGCACCGCAGGACGATGCCTGCGATGTTCTTGCCGATGTCGTGGACATCGCCCTTCACCGTCGCGTGGATGACGACCGGCCGCTGCGCGGCCTGCTCGCCGGCTTCCATATACGGCTCCAGCAAGGCCACCGCGTCCTTCATCACCTTGGCCGATTTCACGACCTGCGGAAGGAACATCTTCCCCTCGCCGAAGCGCCGACCGACTTCCTCCATCCCGGCCATCAGCGGCCCCTCAATCACCTGCACGGCCGACCCCAACCGCTCCCGGGCGGCATTCACGGCCTCCGCGAGGCCTTCCTCCCGGCCGGAGAGGAGGAATGATTCAAGAGAAGGCAGATGCCCGGTCGGGGCCGGGCATGACGAGTCCGTCACCCCCGACTTGATCGGGGGTCTAGTTTCTGTCAGGCTGGCGGCCGCCAGTTCGGACAGCCGTTCCGTCGCGTGCGGATCCCGGCACAGGATGAGGTCCTCGACGGCTGTCCGAAGCTCCGGCTCGATGTCGTCGTACTGGAGGATCATCCCGGGATTGACGATGGCCATGTCCAGCCCCGCGCGGATGGCGTGGTACAGGAACACGGCGTGCATCGCGCTGCGCACCGGATTGTTGCCCCGGAAGGCGAAGGAAAGGTTGGAGATGCCGCCGGAGGTGTAGGCTCCGGGGAGGTTCCGCTTGATCCAGCGGACGGCCTCGATGAAGTCGATCCCGTAGCGGTCGTGCTCCGGGATGCCCGTGCCGATGGACAGGACATTGACGTCGAAGATGATGTCCTCCGGCGGGATGCCGATGCCGGTCAGGAGGCGATACGCGCGCTCGCAGACGGCGATTTTCTTCTGGTAGGTGGTCGCCTGGCCTTCTTCGTCGAAAGCCATCACGACCATCGCGGCACCCAGCCGGTGGATTTCCCGGGCCTTCGCCAGGAAGCCTTCCTCGCCGTCCTTGAGGCTGATGGAATTGACGATGCATTTGCCCTGGGCGTTCTTCAGGCCCGCCAGGATGCATTCCCAGTGGGACGAGTCGATCATCAGGGCCGCTTTCGCGACGGCCGGGTCGTTCTGCAGGGTGCGGACGAAGGTCTCCATCGCCACCGGCCCGTCCAGCA
>CAMNGM010000106.1 GCA_946538425.1 uncultured Bacteroidales bacterium
CCGCCGACAAGCAGACCGGCACCGCCAAGGGCAACCAGAAGCTCTCCGAGCAGCGCGTCGACGCCGTCAAGGCCCTCCTCGAGAAGCTCGGCGCCAACAGCGGCAACATCGAGACCGTTGCCAACGGCGACACCAAGAACATCTTCGACACCCCGGCCAAGAACCGCTGCGTCACGATCGAGGTGAAGTAATTCATTCCTGCAGAAACAAAAACCGGAGACCCGCAAAGGTCTCCGTTTTTTTTTGTCATTCCGAGCGGCACGCTTGTCATTCCTGCGACAGCCTCTTGTCATTCCGAGTGGCAGCCACTTGTCATTCCGAGCGACAGCGAAGGAATCTACTGCCGGTTCACCTTCAGCACGTGCTTCTGCGCGCGGATCTGGGACAGGATCTTGTCCAGCTCCAGGTTAGAAGGTACGAGGAGTTTCATCGTGATGTCATAGGTGCCCTGCCGCTGGTTTTCCTGCACGTTGAAGGTGCGGATGGAGGCCTTGAAGGTCCCCACCACCTCCATAATCTTGTTCAGCGCCTCGCTCTCCTGGTCCGTCGTGACCTTCAGGGACACCTGGAAGGAGCCGCTGGAGGGGGAATCGGCCCAACGCACCTTCTGGATGCGGTAGGGATAGTTCTCGATCAGGCGCGCGGCGTTCGGGCAGGTGATCCGGTGGATCTTGATGCCGCTCTCGCGGGTGACGAAGCCGAAGACATCGTCCCCGAAGACCGGGTTGCAGCAACGGGCCATCCGGTAGTCGAGTCCCTTGAGGTCCTTGGCGTTCAGGACGAGAATGTCGTCCTTGGAAGAGGTCTCCATCCGGTGCGGGCGGGCCGCTTCCTGCGCCTGGGCGGCCTCCAGGGCCTCCTGGCGCCGCTGCTCCTCGGTCAGGATGTATTCCTTGATCTCGTTTACGTCGATGGTTCCCTCGCCCACGGCGGCGAAGAAGGCGTTCACGCTCGTGATCCTGCGCTTCTTCATCATCTCCGTGAGCATCTCGTCCGGGAACTCCAACTTCCAGTTCTTCAGCCGGCGTTCCAGCAGCTCCCGGCCGGTGGAAGCGAGCTTCTGCTCGCCTTCGCTGAGGGCCTGCTTGATCTTCTGCCGAGCCTTGGAGGTGACAACCCAGTTGATCCAGTCCGGCGCCGGCCGCTGGTTCTTCGCCGTGAGGATTTCCACCACGTCGCCGGTGTGGAGCTTCTCCTTGATGGGTACGGGCTTGCCGCCCACCTTGCCGCCCGCGCAACGCGTGCCGATGTTGGTGTGGATGCTGAAAGCGAAGTCCAGCACGGTGGCCCCGGCAGGCAGGATCCGGAGCTCGCCCGTGGGGGTGAACACGAAGATGTCCCGGGACGGGGGCTGCGGCAGGTCCTCGGGACCGCCGGTATCGGGATGCTCGAGGGCGTAGCGGACGGACGTCAGCCAGCGGTCCATCGTCTCCTCCCGCTTGATGCCCTTGTAGGACCAGTGCGAGGCGAAACCGTTCTCCGCGATCTCGTCCATCCGGCGGGTGCGGATCTGGACTTCCACATAGGCGCCATCCCGGTTCTTGACCGTGATGTGAAGGGACTCGTACCCGTTGGGTTTGGGGTTCGTGACCCAGTCGCGCAGGCGCCTGGTGTCCTGCTCGTACTCCTCCGTGACGAAGCCGAACACTTTCCAGCACAGCTCCCGCTCGAGTTTGATGTCCTCCGGGCAGTCGATGATGAAGCGGATCGCGAACACGTCGAAGACCCCCTCGAAGGGGACCTTCTGCTTGACCATCTTCGTCCAGATGGAGTAGGCGGCCTTGGTGCGGATCTTCAGCTTGTACTGGATGCCGGCCTCGGAGAGCTTGACCTTCAGGGGCTCGATGAACTCCGCCATCAGCTTCTCGCGGTCCTTCTGGGTGGCCTTGAGCTTGTTGGTGATGAGGCGGTACTGCTCGGGCTCCGCATAGCTCAGGTAGATGTCCTCCATCTCCCGCTTCATGTTGTACAGGCCCAGCTGGTGCGCCAGCGGGATGTACAGCATCAGGGTTTCCAGGACCTTCCGCTCCCGGTCCGCCTTCGGGAAGATGGCGAGGGAGCGCATCACCTCCAGGCGGTCCGCCAGCTTGAGGACGGTCACGCGCGGATCCGCCGAGTACTGGATGATGAGTTTCTTGTAATTCTCCGCCTCCAGGCGGGTGTCCTTGGGCTTGATGGTGGAGATCTTGTTCAGGCCGTCCACCATCGTGTAGACACTTTCGTCCAACTTCAGGGCGTGGATGTCCAGGTCCACCTTCCCGCCGCGCGTGGCCTCGTGCAGGAACACGGCGGCGACGCATTCGGGCGGCAGGCCGATCTCGTCGGCCACGATCTTCGCGACGGCGAGGGGATGCCGGAAGAAGGGTTCCCCGTTGCTGCGGGTTTCGCCGGCAAGGGCCTTCTCGGCCACGTCATAGGCTTTCCGGATCAGGTCACGACCCTCGGCGGAATACTGCGGAAAAAGGGCGTCGTCCATAGGTTCAGCGCTTGGTGCGCGCATCCAGCGCACGCTGGAAAGCGCGGGCATTGTTCAGATGTTCGCTATAGGTCGCCGCAAAGCGGTGGGAGCCGTTGAACGAAGGGTCCGCGCAGAAATACAGGTAGTTGTGCTTCTGCGCGTGCAGGACGGCCTCCAGACAGCTTTTGGGCGGGCAGGAGATCGGGCCCGGGGGCAGGCCGGCATACCGGTAGGTATTGTAGGGAGAGTCGACGTCCAGGTGCCGCGTCAGGATGCGGTTCAGGCTGTAGCCGTAACAGAAGGCGACGGTGGGATCGGCCTGGAGGAGCATCCCGAGACGGAGGCGGTTCAGGTAGACGCCGGCGACCGTGGGCTGTTCGGGCCTGTACTGGGTTTCTCCGTCCACGATGGAGGCGAGGGTGCACGCCCCGACGGGGGTGAGCCCTTGCATCCGGGCGAGTTCCACGCGCTCGGGGGTCCAGAAGGCGTCGGCCTCCTTCTTGAAGCGGTCGAAGACCTCGGATACGGAGCTGGTCCACAGGACCTGGTACGTATCCGGAATGACGATGGTGAACAGGAGCGGCGGCGTGACACCGTACCGCGCGAGGGAATCGGCCGAAAGGGCGAAATCCGCCACGGCGGCGCTATCCACGAGCAGCTGGCTGGCGATCTTGCGGGCGAGGACCTCCGGGGTGCGGATGGTCCCGGAGAGGGTCAGGTTCACCGGGGTCTGCCAGCCGTTCGCGAGCATCCGGGAGACATACTTGCTGGAGGATTTCGCGTCCACCGTATAGTGCCCGACCTTCATCGACCGAAGGGGCTCCAGGGTGCGGCGGAGGCTCTTCTGGTTCAGGACGACACCGCTCCGCAGGAGGGTGTCCACGACATCGGCCGGTTCCATACCCGGCCGGACATAGAACTCGTAGGTACCACCGAAATTCGGCACTTTCCGGTCATAGAAGGCGCCGTACAGGCTGAAAGCCGCAATGACCCCCACCACGCACAGGACGGAGAGCAGGGCGAGCAGCCATTTCTTCCGGGGCTTTACCGCTTTTTCCATAGCTTCCTGGATTTGGGGGCAGGACGGAGGAGCAGTTCGTCGCCTTCCTTGGGCTGATAACCGGCCGGAAGGTGATTGAGTTTACGGATGGCCTTCTCCTTGACGGCGAAGCGCTGGCAGATGTCGTGGAAGGTCTCCCCTTCCTCGCCGACGATATACTTGTCCAGACCGCGGACGGTCTTGTTCTTCTTGGGCTCCAGGTAAACGACCTCGCCCGCGTGCAGTTCGCCGCCGGCCGACCGGTCGTTGAATTTCAGAATCTCGCGGAGGAGCAGGTGGTTGCTTTTCGCGATGGAAGCGTACGTCTCCCCCTCGACGGCATAGACAAAGGGCACGCCGTTCCGGCTGTACAGGGTGCGGGACAGCGAGAAGTGGTATTCCTCCCCCGCCTTGCCTCGGAAGATCTCGCCGGCCTCGATCTTGAGCGGCGAATCGGGAATGCCCTCCAGCTCGTCCTGCGTGACCGGCTGCTCGGCGGCGGCGCCCCCTTCGGCGAGGGCCTCGGAGACCGTCATCCGGTCGAAGCGGGACAGGTTGTAGTCCTCCACGCATTTGATGAGCTTGGCGGCATAGGAAGGATCCGTGGCGTAGCCGGCCTGCTTGAGGCCGTACGCCCAGGACTTGTAATCGGTGGTCTTGAAATCGAACAGGAACTTGTAGCGGTCGCGGTAGCGGAGGAAGTCGGAGTGGTCGCGGAAGCTTTCCTCGGCGGTGTCGTACGCCCGGAAGCATTCGTTGGGACGGTCGTCATCGGCCCGCATCGTACGGCCTTTCCAGCTGTTGTGGCATTTGATGCCGAAGTGGTTGTTCCCGTCCACCGCGAGGGCGGACTGGCCGGAACGGGACTCGATGATGCCCTGCGCCAGCGTGATGCTGGCGGGGATGCCGGACCGGTACATCTCGTTGACGGCGATGGATGCGTAGCGGGAGATATAGCGTTCCTGGGGCGAGCCGGCCTCGCGCTGCGCGGCGACCGAGAACCCCAGGACCAAGGCGATGGCTAGTAGGACCTTCTTCATATCGATGAAACTGACAGATTCCTTCGCTTCGCTCGGAATGACAGACCTTGTCATTCCGAGGAGGTCGGAGACCGACGAAGGAATCTTTCTTCAAAGATAAGAATAAATCTCAGATTTCGTACACGTCGCCGTCGGTCGCGGCATAAGATTCCGGGAACACTTCCCGGCATTCCGCCTCATAGAGGCGCTGGTCCAGATTCCGGGACGAATAATGGCCGATGAGCAGCCTTTCCACGCCCGCGTCGCGCGCGACCTGCGCCGCCTGCCGGGTCGTGGAATGGAACCGGGCGGCCGCCTTGTCCTCATGTTCGTTCAAGAAGGTGGCCTCGTGATAGAGGGTCGTGACCCCCCGGAGCACCTCGGCCTCCCCGGGAAAGACGGCCGTATCCGACACGTACGCGTAGCTCCGGGGGACAAAGGGCTTGTAGGCCGCTTCCGCGAGCGGGATGACCGTACCGTCCTCGCGGACGACATCCTCGCCCCGCTTGAGCGTACCGATCTCGGTGAGGCTGAGCCCGTACCGGGCGATGCATTCCTTCCGCACGTTCCACATCGGCTCCTTCTCCCGGAAGATGTAGCCGTATGTCTCGATGCCGTGCAGGAGGGGGAAGGCCGTCACTTCGACGGACTTGGTCTCCAGGATCACCTCCGGAAACCGGGTGTTCACCTGGTGGAAGGCGATCTCGAAAGGCAGCCACTCGTTGTAGGAAAGGAAGAAGTTGAGGAAGGGACGGAGATTGCCCGGGCCGTACACGTGAAGCGGCGCAGTCCGGCCGCCCATCCCGAAGGTGGAGAACAGGCCGAACAGGCCGAATACGTGGTCGCCGTGGACGTGCGAGATGAAAATGGCCTCGAGCTTGGACATCGACACGTGGAACCGCATCATCTGCGTCTGCACACCTTCCCCGGCGTCCACAAGAAACAAGCGCCCACGCACTTGCAGTGCCTGGGCGCTTTGACTCCGGTTCACGACGGGCATCGCCGATGCGGTGCCCAACATCGTGACCGTGAAACTGTTCTGGGAATTACTCACCCTTCTCGAGCTTGTCCTTGAGGGCGGCGAGGGCGGAGATGTCACC
>CAMNGM010000107.1 GCA_946538425.1 uncultured Bacteroidales bacterium
CGCCGATCAGGCCGGCTTCCTGCCGGGCGCCGATCTGCTTCATCTCCACCCGGATGTGGAACTCCTCGGCGAAATCCTTGATCAGCTGGCGGAAGTCCACGCGGCCGTCGGCGATGTAGTAGAAGATGGCCTTCGTGCCATCGCCCTGGAACTCCACGTCCCCGATCTTCATCTCCAGGCCCAGGTTCGCCGCCAGCACGCGCGCGCGGATCATCGTCTCCTGCTCGCGGGCGATGGCGTCCTGCCAGCGCTCGATGTCGTAGGTCTTCGCCTTGCGGTAGATCTTGCGGAAAACCGTCTTCTCCGGGTCCACGTTCCGGCATTTCATCTGCCGGGCCACAATCGGGCCCTCCAGCGTGACGATGCCCAGGTCGTGGCCCGTCTGGGCCTCCACGACGACCAGGTCGCCGGTCTTGACGGTCTGGCCGGAAGCATTGACATAAAAGCCTTTGCGGGTATTCTTGAAACGGACCTCGAAGAGGTTGTTGTACTGTTCCTGGCCGATGCCCTTGAGGTAGTCGTACACCTCCAACTTGCAGCAGCCCTGGCGGTAGCGGATCTCCTCCACCCCCGCCTCCTCGTTGCCGCTGATCACGCAGCCCCGGAAGCAGTCATAGCGGACATTCTCGTTCGAATCGATCATAATGCAGTCATATAGAGCCGGTTCACCAGGTCGGTGAACAGGATTTTCTGGTTAACGTTCCGCTCCAGCAGCAGGAGCGCCCGATCCAGCGCGGCAAGCGCCTGGCGGGGAAAATTCTTGCGCAGTTTCGCGGCCATCTCCTCGAAGAACGGCTTCTCGTCCCCCAGGAGGTCCGCCAGCTCCGGCAGGCCCTGCTGCAGGAGGAAAATGCTCCTCAGGCCTTCCGAAGCCACCCGGCAGAAGCGCTTCTGCTTCTCGCGGGAGCCGAGCTCGGCGACCGCGTCCCCCGCCTCGAGCGCCCCCAGGAGGTCCTTCCGGACCAGGGCGTCCACGAGGTCGTGGAAGAGGTCGTTCATCTGGGTCGTTTCCGCCCCCTCTTTCGCGTGGATGACCCGGTCCTCCTCGCGGGAGAAAGGCATCACGCGCATAAACAGGCAACGGGAGAAAATCGTCGTCAGGACCTTTTCCGGCTGGAGCGTGACCAGCAGGAACAGGGTCTTCTCCGGCGGTTCCTCGACCATCTTCAGCAGGGCGTTCGCCGCCTGCGGGTTCATCTTCTCGGGCAGATACACGACGACCGTCCGGTATCCTCCTTCCACGGCGGACAGGGACAGCTTCTCCAGGATGGAGCGCGCCTCGTTGACCGAGATGTTGCTCTGCTTGCTCTCGATGCCGATGGCCGCGTAGAGCTCGTTCTCATAGAAGCACGGGTTCTCCGTCAGCAGCTCGCGCCAGGGGCCGATGAACCGGTCGGACACCGGCTTGTCCGCCCCCGCGACCGGGAAGACGAAATGGATGTCCGGGTGGATGAGTTTGCGCACCCGGGGGTTGTGCCCATAGACTTCGTCCAGGAAGTCGAGGATGAGCGGGAAGGCGCCCCCGCCGTCGTTCTGGTGGAACAGCATCGCGTGCGGAATCCGGCCGCTCCCGGCCATCTGCCGGAGGGCCGCCGCGAGGGGGGCGTTGCTGCTCATCGTTTCCATCGGTCAAAAAGTCCTTTCGCCCACATAGCGGGCCAGTTCCACAAGATACGGTTTTTCCGCGGAAGACGGAAGCGCTTCCAGGCAGGAGGCCGCCCCGTCGATGTATTTTTCCATCTCCGCCACGGCCTGGCCCACACCGTCCCGTTCCAGGACGAACGCCCGGACCCGGTCCGCCAGGGCGGGCTCGTCGGAGATCCTTCCGACCAGCGCCCGGACCTCCGCAGCCTCCGCCGCGGGCACCGAATCCAGCGCGCACAGCAGCGGCAGGGTGATTTTCTGCTCTTTCAGGTCGATGCCCACGGGCTTCCCCAGCGCCGCGTCCCCGGCATAGTCCAGGATGTCGTCCTTGATCTGGAACGCGATGCCCAGGTTGCGGGCGTAGCCGGCGAGCGCGTCGGTCCATTCCTCCGGCGCGCCGGCGGAGACGGCGCCGGACAGGGCGGACGCCTCGAAGAGCGAAGCCGTCTTGGAATAGATGATCCGGAGGTAATCGTCGCGGGTCGTATCGCAGTTGGAGACCTTCTCCAACTGGAGCATCTCCCCTTCCGCCAGGTCGGAGAGCGTCTTCGCGAACAGGCGGACCACCCGTTCGCTGTAACGGTCCGCGTCCAGGATGCGGCGGATGGCCTTCACCAACCAGAAATCGCCGATCAGCACCGAGGCCGGACTCGAGAGGATGGACATCACCGTGGGCTTCCCCCGCCGGGTGGCCGCGCCGTCCACGACGTCGTCGTGGAGCAGCGTCGCGTTGTGGATCATCTCCGCGGCGGCCGCGAACCGGACCGAGTCCGCATTGATCCCGCCGCAGGCGCCGGCGGAAAGGAGCGTCAGCATCGGCCGCATCAGCTTCCCGCCCTGCGACAGCAGGGACCGGTTCGTCGCGTCCAGCAGCGTGATGTCGCTCCTCAGGGAGTCTTCCAGCAAGGCGGAGACTTCCTCCATCGGACCGGCCAGGAAGGCCTTGAGTGCGCGGATATCCATTTACTTCAAGTGTTCAGCCAGTTCGGGAACCGTGTCGGCGAAAATGAGGAGGGCCCGGTCGCCGGGAGTAAGCATCCCGGTCGCCTCGTAATGGTCCAGCAGGGTCTTGAAGGGGTCGAAGAAGCCATCCACGTTCAGGACAAGCAGCTTTCCCCCGTACTGTCCCAGCTTCACCAGGACGTGCGACTCGATCAGTTCGTCCAAGGTGCCGATGCCGCCGGGAAGGGCGATGACCGCCGAGGTCCCTTCGCGCATCCGCTCCTTCCGCTCCGACATCGTGTCGGTCCAGACGAGTTCGGTCAGGTCCGGATACTCGAGCCCCTTCATAAACCTGGGAAGGACGCCGACGTGCTCGCCGCCGAGACGGGCCATCTCGTCGGCGATCACCCCCATCGTCCCGCGGAAACTGCCGCCGGAGACGAGGGTCCAACCATACGCGTGCAGCGCGCGAACGACTTCACGCGCTGCCTCGTTGTACCTGGGGTCGATGTCGTAACTGGCCGAGCAGAAGACGACCGCCTTGCGCCGGGACATCCGCTAGAACAGGATAGCCAGGTTGATCTTCATTCCCTGGTAGTTCTTCAGGTGGTCGTACGGATACTTGACCTCACCCAGCTGGTCCGTCTTGTAGAGAGGGCCCAGGTTGCGGAACAGCTGCCAGCTGATCTGGACGTGGCTGGCGATTTCCACACCGATGCCGGCGCCCAAGCCGTATTCAAGCTTGTTCCGCGCATTGAGGACCACGTCCCTGGAGAAATCCGCACTGGCCAGTTTCTGGTTCTCCTTGCCTCCTATGCTGTAACCCACGAAAGGCTCCACGAAGATATAGGGACGGAAAGCCAGCAGGTCCGGACCCCACTGGAGGCCCAGGCCGAGCTCCACGTTGTTGCTCCGGGACACGGTGAGGTTGTCGAGCGCGCCCGTGTTCTCCTGGACATTGGCGCCCTTGACCTGCCACAGCAGTTCGGGCTGGATGGCGAAGCCGGCGCCGAGGTCGGCCTTATACAGGATACCGGCGCTGTACAGGGCCACGGCCTTGGTATCCTTGGGATTCGTGACACCGTTCATCGAGGAGAGGGTCAGACCCCCGGTCACGCCCAGCTGCTGGGCGCTGGCCACCGCCATCGAAGCGAAGAGAGCGGCAATGGCAAAAATCTTTTTCATAACCGTATGTTTTTATCAATAAATAATTTACAATAAAATAGCGAGGGAGAACTTGATCCCTTCGAAATTCTGGATATGCTCCAGGGGTTCCGCTCCGGCTTCCGCGGACTTGCTGAACATCACGCCCAGGTTCTTGAACCACTGGACAGAGAGCTGGAGATGGCTGGAGATTTCCAGGCCCGCGCCCAGGCCGAAACCGTACTCGAGCTTGTTCTTGGCCTGCTTGGCCCAGTCCCGGATGTGCTCGTTTCCCCGATCGGTGGAAGAAATCTGGTAACCGACGAACGGCTCGCCGAACACGTACGGACGGAAAGAACCCAGCTGCGGGCCCCACTGGACGCCCAGGGGAAGCTCCACAAAGCCGGTCTTCAACTTGAAGTCCTCGTCCGTGGCGGTGTCCAGCTGGCCGACATTGGCCCCCTTCACCTGATACAGGAGCGAGGGCTGGATGGCGAAACCGGAACCGAGGGGGATCTTGGCGGTGATGCCGGCGTGATACAGGCTGATGGCGTCGGAGGAGGCCATCTTCACGGAGGAGGAGGTCAGGCCCGCGACAAAGCCGAACTGGGCGTGCGCGGCGGTCGCAAGGACCAGGGTGGCGGCCACGGAGGCCACCAGGGCAAGGATCCGTTTCATCGGCTTAGAGGTTGGCGTTGATCTTTTCCACGAGGGCGCTCTTGGGCATCGCGCCCACGGAGCGGTCCACCATCGCGCCGTTCTTGAAGAAGAGCAGCGTGGGGATGCTCATGATGCGGAAGCGCATCGCGATCTCGTCGGCGTCGTCCACGTTCACTTTGACGACCTCGACCTTGTCCGCCATCTCCGCCTCGACCTCGTCGAGCAGCGGGGACAGCATCCGGCACGGGCCGCACCAGGTGGCCCAGAAATCCACGATGACGAGCTTTTCGCTCTGGAGAAGTTCGTCGAAACTGGTATTGGTAGCAATCTTTGCCATAACAGAAAGGGTTTTAGCGTTTCACAAATATAGTGAAAAAATATTACAAAGCGTCTTCGACAGGAAGGACGTAGGCCCGCAGGCCCAGTTTGGGATTGTCGCGGTCGGTCGCCCGGAGGCGGTCCATGATGTCCGCCACCAGGGCGTCGTCCACGGCGGTCAGGACCGCGTGGTTCTGCGTGGGCCAGGCGTGGTTCCCCAGATGGGGCTCGCCGGTCTCGGTGCCGCGGCCGCCGATCTCTTCCCAGACGGTGTAGCCCCGCTGGCCGCAATCCTCCAGGAGCTCGACGATCTCCTGGTTGTAGGCCTGGTTGTATACAATGAATATCGCTTTCATATCTTGTCTATTTAGATTCCTTCGCTTCGCTCGGAATGACAGAGCCTGCTTTCCGCAAGAGGCGGCGTTCGCGGTGCTCGGTGATGCCGCAGTACAGGACCGGGATGATGACGAGGGTGATGAGGGTGGAGATGGAAAGGCCCCAGGCCACGGTGACGCCGAGTCCGTTCCACATCTCGGAGCCTTCGCCCCGGCCCCAGGCCATCGGCAGCATGCCGCAGACGGTGGTGAGGGTGGTCATCAGGATCGGGCGGAGACGGCTCCGGGCGGCGGTGACGGACGACTCGCGGACGCTCATCCCGCGCTCCTGGCACAGGATGGTGTAGTCGATGAGCACGATACCGTTCTTCACCACGATACCCAGCAGGATGATGATGCCGATGAGGCTCATCACGCCCACGGCCATCCCGTGGAGCATGTTTCCGAGCGCCACGCCCGTGAAGGCGAACGGGATGGAGAACATGATCACCAGCGGGCCCAGGAAGGACTCGAACT
>CAMNGM010000108.1 GCA_946538425.1 uncultured Bacteroidales bacterium
GGAAGCGCCTCGTGCTCCCGGACATACTTCATCGAATACTGGTCCACGATGCCGTTCAGGACGATGGAATAGGTCAGGCGGGAGTACTTGTGCGCCTTGACTTCGAAGTCCGGCGTGATGCCGCCGCCGTCCCGGACCGTGCGGCCGTGGAGCGTCTTGAATTCGTGCGTGAGGGAATCGGGGATGTGGCCCACGCTGCCGTCCTCGTTGCGGTGGCTGTAGTCGATGGCCTGCACGCAGCGGCCGGAGGGCGTGTAATATTTCGCAGTCGTCACCTTCAACTGGCCGTCGTACGGAAGCGGTCGGATGCTCTGCACCAGGCCCTTCCCGTAGGTGCGGGTGCCGATGATGGTGGCGCGGTCCAGGTCCTGCAGGGCACCGGAGACGATCTCGGAGGCCGACGCCGAACCGGAATCGACCAGCACGACGATCGGGATTTCCAGGTCGATGGGGTCGGTCGTGGTCTTGTAGACCTGGCCGGTGCCGGCGGCGCGGCCCTTGGAAGTCACGACGACGGAGCCCTTCGGAACGAATAGGGAGACGATGTTCACGGCCTCGTTCAGCAGGCCGCCGCCGTTGCCGCGGAGGTCCAGCACGAGCCGCTTCATTCCCTTCTTTTTCAGGGTGTTGTACGCGTCGCGGATGCCCTGGCCCACCCCGTCGGTGAACTTGGTCATCAAGACATAACCGTCCCGGTCGTTGAGCATATCCACATACTCGATGGAAGGAAGGGCGATGCGTTCGCGCGTGACGGGCACCTCGATGACGTCGCCGGCCTTCCAGGTGGGGCCGCCGCGCAGTTTCTTCACGCGGAAGACGACCTGCGTGCCGGGCTTGCCGCGCATCTTGTCGGAGCTCTGCTGGCTCGTGAGGCCGTGGGTGGTTTCCCCGTCGATGGTCTCGATCTCGTCGCCGCAGCGCAGGCCGGCCTTGGCGGCCGGGGAGCCGGCGTAGGGCTCGTTAATCTGCACGTTGCCGTTCACGTCGGGCTTGTAGATGACCGCGCCGATGCCGCCGTAGGTGTTGGACAGCATCATCTGGAAGTCCTCCTGCTCTTCCTCAGGAACATACACGGTATAGGGATCCAGGGCCGACAGCATCGCGTCCACCCCTTCCCGCTCGATGCGGCCGACTTCCAGGGAGTCGACATAGGAGCGGTTCAGTTCCTTGAGGATGGCGTTGTGGAGTTCGACCCACTTGCCCAGGGTGAAGCTCTTGGACTGGGCCGAGGCGGCGACGGAAACGGTGAGGGCGGCAAGGGCCGCGAGGATATATCTCGTCCTTTTCATATGCAATCAATTCCAGGGACGCCATCGCACAAACGGCGTGCCAGCGGGGCAAAGTTACGAAAAAATGGAGTATCTTTGCGGCGTTAATCGCACGTGTTTATGAAGATCGTTTTTGCCACCGGCAATCCCGGCAAGCTGCGCGAGGCCGGCGAGATCCTCGGAGAGGGTTTCGAACTCGTCACGCCCGCCGAAGCCGGCATCCCCGAAGATATCCCCGAAACGGGCAACACCCTCAGGGCCAATTCCCTGCAGAAAGCCCAGTACATTTACGAAAAGACCGGCCTGGACTGCTTCGCCGACGACACCGGCCTGGAGGTCGAAATCCTGGGCGGCGCCCCGGGCGTCCACACCGCCCGCTACGGCGGCCCGCAGAAGAACCCGGCCGACAACATCGCCCGGCTCCTGCGGGAGATGGCCTGCCGCGAGCGCGAAGCCTCCGTCGCCCGCTCCTACGGCTTCAACACGCCCCACGCCACCCGCCGGGCCCGTTTCCGCACCTCCGTCACCCTCATCCTCAATGGGGAGAAGCACTTTTTCGACGGCATCATGGAAGGAAAAATCGCCCGCGTCAAGGCCGGCAAGGGCGGGTTCGGCTACGACCCAGTCTTCATCCCGGACGGATACGACGTCACCGCCGCCGAGATCACAGAAGAAGAGAAAAACGCCATTTCCCACCGCGGCAAGGCCCTCCGGGCCATGGCGGACTACCTGAAGAGCCGATGACGGAGAACATCGAGGCGATCGTCCTGGGATACACGAAATTCGGCGAGAACTCGGTCGTCGTGCATACGCTCTCGGAAGCGTACGGGCGGCGCGGGTTCCTCGTCCGCATCGGCAAGAAAGCGGGGATGGCCCTGCTCCTGCCCCTGAACATCCTGGAAATGGACATCGTCCCGAATCCGAAATCGACCCTCTGGAGCGCCCGCAACCTGACGGCGAAAGACCCCCTGAACGGCATCCGGAACAACCTCTACAAGAACACGATGAGCCTGTTCCTGTCGGAGGTGCTCCTGCGCGCCGTCAAGGACGGGCAGGCGGAGGACGGCCTGTACCCCTGGTGTGTCCGCAGCATCCTCACGCTGGACAGCCTGGACAGCGATTTTTCCAACTTCCATATCCGGTTCCTGCTGGAATTCGCCGGCGCCCTGGGCTTCAGCCCCACCTTCGACGACATCGCCCCCTTCGCGGAAAAGCACCTCGCGCAGCTCAAGCCCTTCCTGACATCGACCTTCTCCGAGTCGATGCTCCTCCCCCTCCGGGGCGAAGAGCGCAACGCCCTGTGCGAAGACCTCCTCCGCTATCTGGAATACCACACGGAATCCAGCATCAACGTCCGGTCCCTCGCGGTGCTCCGGGAAGTGTTCGGATAATAATTTTACATCATCTTGCGGTTTTTCGTTCGGATTTGTTATCTTTGATAGCCCAAACACTGAACTAACCGCATCAATATGTACAAAATCACGGAGCATCCCATCCTCAGCGTTCCGCAGGAGGACTTGCATTCGTTCATCTTCGAAGGACAACCCGTCACAGGCCAGAAAGGACAGACCATCGCCGCCGCCCTGCACCAGGCAGGCTTCCCCGTCCATCACCACAGCCTGAAGGACCGCAACCGCACGATGGAGTGCGGCATCGGCAAATGCGGCGCCTGCGAGATGGTCGTGGACGGCCACATCCGCCGCATCTGCATCACGAAAGTGGACGGAGTGAAGGAAGTCCACCGCGCCGGGACCGGAAGCTTCGCGGAGGTCCGGGCGGTGACGGCCGACGCCCCCAGGAAGGTCTACAAGACCACCGTCGCCATCATCGGCGCGGGCCCGGCCGGCCTCGCCGTCCGCGAGGAGCTCCGGACGGCCGGGGTGGACAACCTCGTGATCGACAGCGGCAGCGCCGTCGGCGGGCAGTTCCGGATGCAGACGCACCAGTTCTTCTTTTTCGAGAAGCGGAAGAAGTTCGGCGGGATGCGCGGCTTCGACATCGCCGAAGCCCTCGCCGGCAACTCGCGGGAAGGCATCCTGCTGGACAGCGTGGTGTGGGACATCCTGGAGGGGAAGCGCCTCGCCGTCAAGAATGTCGCCACCCAGGAAATCTTCTATGTCGACGCCGACCAGCTCGTGGTGGCCGCCGGTGCGCTCCCCTTTATGCCCGCCTTCAAGAACGACGACCTTCCGGGAGTCTATACCGCCGCCGTCGTGCAGCGGATGATGAACACGGAGTTCACCCTCCTCGGGAAGAACATCCTCACCGTGGGCGCCGGCAACATCGGCTATCTCACCTCCTACCAGGCGATGCAGGCCGGGGCGAAGGTCAAGGCCATCATCGAGGCGATGCCCGCCGAGGGGGGCTTCCCCGTCCAGGCGAACCGCGTCCGCCGGCTCGGCATCCCCATCCTCACCTCCTACACCCTCGTGGAGGCCATTCCGAATGCGGACCGCACCGGCATCACGGGCGCCATCATCGCCAAATGCGAGAACTTCGAGCCCATCCCGGGAACGGAGGTGCGCATCGACGGGATCGACTGCATCAACATCTGCACGGGCCTGCTGCCCGACAACCAGCTTCTCCGCAAGGGGGCCGAGGTGTTCGGCCGCGCCTGCCACGGCGTGGGCGACGCCGTGCGGATCGGCGAGGGAACCTCCGCCGTCCTCCGCGGCCGCCAGTGCGCCTACGAGGTGATGATGGACCTGGGGAAGCGCGTGGACTACAGCGCCTATCTGACGATTTCCAAGGACTATGTCGACTCCCAGCAACGGCCGGTCCGCCTGCTGGACAAGCCCGCGATGCCGTCCGCCGAGAGGAAGGCCGCCAAGAGCTTCGTTATCGCGGACTGCCTGTACGGCTTCGCCTGCAACCCCTGCTCGTTCTCCTGCAAGCAAGGCGCGATCACCAAGAGTTCCACCTCCGTGACGCCGGTCATCGACTACGACAAGTGCATCGGCTGTATGGAGTGCGTGGCGCAGTGCCCGGGCCTCGCCATCTTCGGCTACCGCCCGGACCGCAGCCAGCTCTTCCTCCCGCTGGAATTCAACCTGCCGGTGGATTCGACAGGCTCACCCGCCGCCAGGGAGGTCTTCCTCGTCGATGACAACGGCCGGAAAGTGGGCGAAGGCGTGATCGAGCGCGTGATTCCCAAGCCCAACAAGACGAATATCGCCGTGGTCAAGGCCACCCGCCTGGAGGGCGGTTCCCTGACCGACGCCCGCGGGTTCATCCTCCGGGAGAACTATCCCGAGCCGCTGAAGCTGGTTCCCTGCCGGGCCGACGAATCCGAAACCTATGTCTGCCACTGCGAGGACGTGAGCCTGAAGGAGATCCTGGAGGCCCTGAAAGGCCGCAAGCGCATCACCGCGCAGGAGCTCAAGCACGTCACCCGGCTCGGGATGGGCCCGTGCCGCGGGTCCCGCTGCCTTCCCCGCGCCAAGCAGATCCTGCGGCTGCACGGCATCGAAGTGACCGGCGAGTTCACCCCGCGCGGCCCAATGGCGAACCTCGTGGAAATCGGCCAGGTTTCCAACTTGTCCGGGGCCCATACCCTCGTCACTTCCCCGCAATTCTCCGACGCGCAGGCCGAGGAGGTGGGCGCCTTCGTCGCCGGCGGCGGAATGGCGGGCACGGCCCTGTTCCGCTACCTCGCGGAAGCCGGCCTGAAACCGGTCCTCGTGAACAAGGAGCACGGCAGTTCCTGGCGCTGCATCGCCGGCGGGCGCCCGGCCTTCTCGGTTCCCGCCCTGGCGGAAATCGCCAATGGCAACCTGCAGATATTCAGGGAATTGCAGAAGCAGCACGACATCGACTTCAAGATGACGCGCTACGTGAACTTCATCCACGATGAAGCCACCTACCGGAGCCTCGACGCCTCCCGCGCCTGGTCCGACGCCTATATGGTCGACCGGAAGGACTTCGCCCGCGAGATCTCCCCGTACATCAATCCGGACCTGGACATCTACACCCACGCCCTCATCTCCAACGACTGCTGGCAGGCCAGCCCCGGCAAGACCATCGACCTGGTGCGCC
>CAMNGM010000109.1 GCA_946538425.1 uncultured Bacteroidales bacterium
TTCGGTATCCATGTCGCCCGCATGGCCGGCATGCCGCAGCAAGTGCTGGAAAGCGCCGAGCGCACGCTCAAGGCCCTGGAGAACTCCCAGGCCCTCGAGCGCATCGGCGCCCTCACGCCCGTCAAGCCGCACAACACCAAGGAAGGCCGCGTGGAAAAGGACGGCTCCATCCAGCTGTCGATGTTCCAGCTGGACGACCCGTTGCTGGAATCTTTGAGGGACCGCCTCAAGTCGCTGGACCTCAACAATATGACCCCGCTCCAGGCGTTTGACGCGCTCCGGGCGATGAAGGACGAACTGGGAGTATGAACGGAGACAGGAACCAAACGGATACGATGAGCGGTCCGGGAATGAAACGCGTACTCATCATCACGTACTACTGGCCCCCGTCCGGCGGATCGGGGGTCCAGCGCTGGGTGAAGTTTGCAAAATACCTGCCCCAGGAAGGCTGGCAGCCGGTCATCTATACGCCTGAGAATCCGGAATATACGGCCATCGACCATACCCTGGAGGCGGAAATCCCGCGCGAGGCGGAGATCCTCCGCCGGCCCATCACCGAGCCCTACGGCATCTACCGCAAGCTGATGGGCAAGGGCGCGTCGACCGACATGAAAACCCTGACTTCCTCTGTCATTCCGAGCGGAGCGAAGGAATCTGTCGCGTCGGCCTCCGGCGGAGCTGTCACCGAAATCTCCTCCGGCCGGAAGACCTTCAAGCAGCGCCTGTCGCTGTGGATCCGCGGCAACCTGTTCGTGCCGGATCCCCGCGTGGGCTGGGTGCGTCCGAGTGTCCGGTTCCTGAAGGAATACCTGAAGGAACATCCTGTCGATGTGATCGTTACGACGGGGCCGCCCCATTCGATGCACCTCATCGGCCAGCGGCTGCACCGAGAGCTCGGGATTCCCTGGATTCCCGATTTCCGCGACCCGTGGACCCGGATGTACTACCTCAAGCACCTGCCGATGACCCGCCGTACCTGGCGCCGGCTCCGGTCGATGGAGCAGTCCGTGCTGGACGAATGCTCCACCGTGCTGGCCGTGACGCCGCTCGTGCAGGAAGAGTTCCAGGCGCAGACGAAGACGCCCGTGGCGATGATCACCAACGGCTACGACGGCGGCGATTTCGACCAGCCCGTGGAGCCGGACGGCCTGTTCAACGTCGTCCACACCGGCCTGTTCGCAGCCGACGGCAACCCGCTGAACCTCTGGAAGGCGCTGGGTGTCAAGGCCTGGGCCGATGCGGACTTCAAGAAAGCGCTCCGGATCCGGCTGGTGGGCAAGGTGGACCGCGAGGTGTACGCCGCCATCGAGGACGCGGGGCTCCGCGACAGCGTCGTGGACCTCGGCTACTGCGACCACCTGACGGCGGTCCGCGAGCAGCTCGCCGCCTCGGTCCTCATCCTGCCGCTGCGCAACGACCCGGAATACCGGCCCATCCTGCCGGGCAAGCTGTTCGAGTACCTCGCCTCGCGGCGGCCCGTGCTCGGCATCGGCCAGGAGGACGGGGCGATGGCCCGCGTCCTCGCCGACACCGGCGCCGGCGTCACCGCCGGCTGGGACAACCTGGAAGCGATGCGCGCTTTCATCGACAGTGCCTGGGAGCGGCACAAGGCCGGTGGCGTGCCGCCCGTCACGGGCGACATCGCCCGTTTCTCCCGCCGAAACCTCACCCGCGAGCTCGCCGCCCTGCTGGAGCGGGTCTCCACCGAAAACAAGTAAGATATGGACAAGAAACTCTTGAAGAACATCGGCATCGCCCTGGGCGCCGTCCTCTTTTTCCTCCTGCTCAGCTACGGTTTCGTGCCGCAGGTGCTGGACAACAAGGTCGTGGACCAGACCGACATCTCCGGCTACTATGGAATGTCCAACGAGATGTCGGAATGGAACAAGGCGCACCCCGACGACCCGACCTACTGGACGGACGCGATGTTCGGCGGAATGCCCACGGCGGCCATTTCCACGAAGAACGGCGGAGATGCCACGCAGGCCCTCTACGACCTGCTGATGACGGGCAAGCGGCCCGCGACCTACCTCTTCATCGCCTTGCTGGGCTCATTCCTGCTGATGCTGTCGCTCGGGGTCAGCTGGCCGCTGGCCATCGGCGGCGCCGTCGCGATCGCTTTCTGTTCGTACAACTTCCAGATCATCCAGGTGGGCCACAACACGAAGATGCAGGCGATCGCCTTCTTCCCGTGGGTGATGGCCGCGCTCGTCTATACCTACCGGAGCACCGAGTCCAAGCGCCGCTGGCTTGCGAAAGTGGTCATCGGCGCCGTCCTGTTCGGCCTCGCGCTGAGTATGCAGGTCAAGGCCAACCACCAGCAGATCACCTACTACCTGGCGATCCTGGTGATGCTGTATGCCCTGGTCTTCTTCATCGACATCCTGGTCCGCAAGGACAAGGATTCCCTGGCGACGAAAACCGTGCGCAAAACGCGTATCACGCGGTTTTTCATCGCGTCGGCCCTGTTGCTGGTCGTGGGTCTCGTGGGCATCGCCACGAATGTGAACAAGCTGCTTCCGATCGCGAAATACACCCCGAACACGATGCGCGGAGGGTCGGAGCTCACGAAGGACGGGGCGGTCAAGGGCAAGGGCCGCGGCCTGGACCTGGAATATGCCACGGCGTGGTCCTACGGCTGGAACGAACTGCCCAACCTGATGATTCCGAACTTCAACGGCGGCGCGTCGTCGCAGCCGATGGACCCGGACAAGTCCGAAACCATCAAGCTGCTCAAGAGCGCCGGTCGGACGGGGACGCGCGAAATCGCGAAGGCGCTGCCCCTGTACTGGGGGCCGCAGCCCTACACGGCCGGGCCGATGTATATGGGCGCCATCACCATCTTCCTCTTCGTCCTGGGCCTGTTCCTGTACAAGGGGAAGGACAAGTGGTGGATCATCGCGGGGACGGTCCTCGCCGTCCTGATGGCGGTGGGCAACCATTTCATGGCCTTCACGAAGCTCTGTTTCAGCATCCTGCCGCTGTACAACAAGTTCCGGACGGTGTCGATGGCGCTCGTCATCCTGCAGGTGACGCTGCCCGTGCTGGGCTTCCTCACCCTGGACCATATCGTCAAGGACGGGTATGACCGGAAGGATTTCCTGAAAAAGAGCGGCATCGCCTTCGCCCTCACGGGCGGCTTCTGCCTCCTGTTCTTCCTGATTCCGACGCTCGCCGGCGACTTCACGTCGATGGCTGACGCGGAGCAGCCGGAAGTGGTCATCGAGGCCTTCCAGGCGGACCGCATCGCCCTGCTGCGCCAGGATGCCCTGACGTCCTTCCTCCTCATCCTCGTCGCCTGGGGCATCCTGCTCTGGGCCGGCCTGTCGGAAGAGAAGAATCCCGTCCGCAAGGTCGTCGCCAGCCTCGCCCTCTGCGTGCTGGTGCTCGCGAACCTCTTCGCGACCGGGAAGCGCTACCTGAACGACGACCATTTCACCACGATGAAGGATTTCCGGAAGCCCTTCGCCATCCGGCCCGTGGACCAGGCCATCCTGGCCGATCCGGACCCGTCCTACCGCGTCCTGGACCTCTCCGTCAGCGTGTTCAATTCGGCCGTTCCGTCCTTCCACCACAAGAGCATCGGCGGGTATTCCCCCGCCAAGCTCCAGCGCTACCAGGATCTCATCGACCACTATCTGGTGGACGAAATCAACCAGATCTACGCGGTCATCCAGCAGGCCGAAACCCTCGGTGACGTGGAGGAAGGGATGCCCAAGATGCCGGTCCTCAGCGCGCTGAATACGCGGTACCTCATCTTCGGCGGCGATTTCCCGCCGGTGGTGAACAAGAACGCCTTCGGCACCGCCTGGTTCGTGGACGAGATCGTCCCGGCCGCGACGCCGGACGAGGAGATCGCCTTCCTGGGCAGTGTCGACCTGCGGCGCCAGGCCGTCGTCGGCAAGGATATGCCGGCGGTGACCACCGCGCCGGCCGACACCACCGACGCCATCGTGATGACCTCCTACGCCCCGAACGAGCTCCGGTATCACTACCGGGCTTCGGCCGACCGCGTCGCCGTCTTCAGCGAAATCTACTACCCCAACGGCTGGAGAGCGAAGGTCGACGGCGCTCCCGTCGATGTTTTCCGCGCGGACTGGACGCTTCGCGCCGCGAAACTCCCCGCGGGCGAGCACGACCTCGTGATGCGCTTCGATCCCGACTCCTACCGCATCGGCGCGAACATTTCCCGCGCCTCCTCCATCACCCTGATCCTCCTGCTCCTCCTCGCCATCGTCGGCCTTTTCCTCCCGGCCCGGAAGAAGGAATAGATGGCCGATCAGGTCGGCCATGACGACAAGCGACCGTCAGGTCGGCCATGACGACACACCGCCGGTCAGGTCGGATATGACGACAAGCGACCGTCAGGTCGGTAGGGACGACAAACGACCGTCAGGTCGGCAGGGACGGCAAACGACCGTCATTCCCGGCTTGACCGGGAATCTAAAACAAAGTGATGATTATGAAACGGTTATTCATCCTTCTCCTCGCCCTCGCCGCCGGGGTTCCCGTCGCGGCGCAGGGTGTCCGCAAGACGGCGGACGAGTTCAACAAGATGTCCCGCAGCGACACTTCGCTGGTGATCCTGCACGGCGTGGTGACCCGGCCGCGCGCCAACGACACGCGCGGCGTGTTCTATCTGAAGGATGAAACCGGCGAGGCCTACATTTACGGCCTCGTGGACGGCCGCCCGGGCTCGAACCGGTCCTTTGCCCAGATGGGCGTCGCCCCAGGCGACACGCTCACCATCTCCGGACGCCGCACCGTCTACAACGGGACGACCATCGAGATGGCCGGCGGGCACCTGCTCCGCAAGGCCGACGGGCCCCGGCACGCGGAGATCCTGGAGAGGATGAAGGCGCCGGACCAGTGGCCCACCTTCAAAGGCAAGGATGCCAACGCGTTCTCGTCCTGGGTGACGGCCCGCCTGAAATACCCGAAGGACGCCAAGGCCGCCCACATCGACGGCACGGTCCTCGTGAAGTTCGTCGTCGGGACCAACGGCGGCATCCAGGAAGTCGAGGTGGTGAAGGGCGTGTTCCCGTCGCTGGACGCCGAAGCCGTGCGCGTCATCAAGAGTTCCCCGAAGTGGAAGCCCGGCGTCAAGGACGGAAAGCCCGTCCGGGTCACTTACACCCATCCCGTCGTCTTCGTGCTGCCGGATTGACAGCGTGCCGATGGTGGTCCATCTTCCGGGACACCATCGGCAAAAAAGGGGGAAAAATGCTGACGGTGGTCCAGGACTTGGACCACCGTCGGCGTTTCAGAGGGGAG
>CAMNGM010000110.1 GCA_946538425.1 uncultured Bacteroidales bacterium
AAGAACAAGATGGCCCCGCCGTTCAAGAAGGCGGAATTCGACATCGTCTTCGGCGAAGGCATCTCCCACACGAGCGAACTCGTGGACCTGGGCGTGGAGCTCGGCATCATCGCCAAGTCCGGCTCCTGGTTCAGCTACAACGAGCAGAAGCTCGCGCAGGGCCGCGAAGCCGTGAAGAAGCTCCTCCAGGACAATCCCGAACTCGCCGAGGAGATCGAAGCCAAGATCCGGGCCGCGATGGCCCACGTCGAAGACTGATCCGCCCTATGAAACGCGTCCTTGCCCTCCTGTCGTTGGTCTGCGCGCTCTTCGTCACGAGCGCCTGCCACTTCGACGTGAACCTGTCCGTCGACGCCGACGCCACGCTTTTCTATCCCGACGCATCGGTGATTCCCGTCGGCCCGGCGCACTTTGAAAACTTCCACCGCAAGTCTCTCTCCGACTACGACCTGGAAGACATTTTCATCAACCTGACCAAGCACGTTGACGACACTTTCACGTCCGCCGTGATGCACCTCGCCATTTACGACGAAATCAGCGGGAAACAACTGCGGGATGAAGATTACTCCGTCGTTTACGACACCCGAACCGGGCACTACGCCTTCACGGAGTACGAACCCTTCTGACGGCAAGGCTGCGGAATTCCGAGCAAGAGGCTGACTCTATGAGTTGGCCTCTTTTTTATGGGAAGAGTATGGGGAGGGCCTGGGGGTCTGCAGGGAGGCACCTCACAAATCCCTGATGCTTTGTTTGTAACACTCTTATAGTGAATCATTTACGAAACTGTCTTCCGCAGACCCCGATCCGGACGGTTCCGCCAGCACGCAGCGGGACAGCTGCGCGTAGTGCTCCTCCGAGAGGATGCCGGCCTTGCGCATCCCCGCGAGGGTCCAGGCCTCCCGCGGCTGGTGGGAGCGGTAGAGGACGATGGAGTGCGCTTCGTCCCGGGAAATGTACGGATGGCGGGCCAGTTCGCGCTCGGAGAGCGTCCAGACAGGATAAGGCTCCGGCGGGGAGCAGGAGATGAGGTCCTTCAGGGCGTCGTATTTCTCCCGGTCGAAATGGTAGATGTCCATCAGCTGCTCCGGGTGTGAATAGCCGCCGAGCGAGGTCCGGTAGGACACCATCTTCGACGCGAAATAAGGGCCGATGCCGGGCAGCGTCTCGAAGGCGGCGCTGTCCGCCCTGTTCAGGTCGATGCGGGGGATGTCGATGTAGGGTTCCAGGCGCTCGTAGACGGAATCGGACACCACGAAGGACTTGGCGAAGTCCGCGGGCCGGCGGAAACGGCCGCCCTTGGCGCGGTAGTTCAGGATGGACTGGGCCTGCTTTTCCGAGAAGCCCAGGCGCATCAGGTCCTCCAGCGAGACGGTGTTCGGGTCGAAGCGGAAGGACTCCACCCGGCGCGGGGACGCCTTCTCCCGGAGGCGGACGGCGTCCGGGCTGCGGTCCGCCGCTTTCCGGTAGTAGACCGTATCCTTTTCCTCTTCCGCCGGCCCCGTCGCTTCCGGACCCGTTTCCGGACCCGCTTCCGGCTTCGCTTTCGGCCGGATCCGCTCCACCACGTACACGGTGTCCGGGTGGTCGCGGTCCGCGACCAGCCGGGTCACCGCCGCCTTGTGGACGAACAAGGCGGTTTCGAATCCGATGATGAGGAATACGAGGGCGATGGCGCCCGTGGTGAAGCTACTCTTCAGGGTCTTCTGTCTCTTCCCCTCTTCCATAACGCTTCTTTTTGACAGGTTTCACCGGCTCCGCGCCGGCCACGACGATGACGATTTCGCCCTTGGGTTCGTGCTCCCGGAACCAGGCGGCGACTTCCTGGAGGGTGCCTCGGCGGTGCTCCTCGTGGAGCTTGGAGATTTCCCGGGCGACGGAGCAGCGGCGCTCCGGCCCGAAGTGTTCCGCAAACTGTTCCAGCGTCTTCACGAGCCGGTAGGGAGACTCGTAGAAGACCATCGTGCGGGTTTCCGCCTCCAGGGCGGTGAGCAGGGTCTGCCGGCCCTTCTTCTGCGGGAGGAAGCCCTCGAAGCAGAAGCGGTCGCAAGGCAGCCCGGAGGAGACGATGGCCGGGATGCAGGCCGTGGCCCCCGGGAGGGTCTGGACCTCGATCCCCTCCTCCGCGCAGGTGCGGGCCAGCAGGAAGCCCGGGTCGGAGATGCCGGGCGTGCCGGCATCGCTCACCAGGGCGACGTTCAGCCCGCCCAGGATGCGCTCCTTCACGAGCTGGACCGTCTGGTGCTCGTTGAACTTGTGGTGCGACTGGAGGGGACGGCGGATGTCGTAGTGGTGGAGGAGCACCGAGCTGGTGCGGGTGTCCTCCGCCAGGATGAGGTCCGCCTCCTTCAGGACCTGCACGGCCCGGAAGGTCATGTCGTCCAAGTTCCCGACCGGGGTCGGGACGATGAAAAGCTTGCCTGCCATCAGCCCAGTTTCTTGCGGATGGCCATCATGAAGTTGTACACGATGTCCGACTTGAGGTTCCAGTCCGGGAACCGCTCCAGCAGGAAGTCCACCGCCTCGTCCAGCGAGGTCAGGGTGTCCAATTCGCCGATGGTCCGGTCATACAGGGCGTAGTCCTCCTTGAACAGGGTGCCGATGAACAGGGCGCGGTCGTACATCGAGATGCCGCTCCGGATGTGCTTCACCGAAAGCCCGGGCTTGTCCAGCCGCCACGGCAGCCGCTCCGTCTCCGGACGCGGGACGACGGGCGCCGGCTTGGGCGCGGGTTCGGGTTCCGGCTGAGGCTCCGGCTGGGGTTCGGGTTCCGGCTCCGGCCGGGATTCCGGCCCTTCGGTTGCTTCGACAGGCTCAGCTACCGGCTCGGGTTCGGGCACAGGCTCGGATTCGAGCACAGGCTCAGCAACCGGCTCAGCTACCGATTCGGGCAGGTCGTCGGCCGGGAAGTCCATCTCCACCGGTTCGGGCGTGGGTTCGGACCCTTCGGTTGCTTCGACAGGCTCGGCAACCGGCTCGGACAGGTCGGGGACGCCGAGTTCCAGGTCGGTGAAGTCCGATTCTTCCGCAAGGGCCTCCACGGGCTCCTCCACGGGGAGCTGCCGGAAGGCTTCGAGCCGGGTTTCGAACTGGAGGACCTTCTCCTTGAGCGCGGCGAGTTCGGCCTCGAGTTCCCGCAAGATTTCTGTTCTATTATTCTCCATAAATGACTATCTTTGCATCTGTCAACCTAACAAAGTTAAGGAAATGTTTTTGGAAAACACAAAAAAATCGGGCAGCATCGAGGTCATCTGCGGCTCGATGTTCTCCGGCAAGACGGAAGAACTGATCCGGAGACTCAAGCGGGCCCAGTTCGCCAAGCAGAAAATCGCCACGTTCAAGCCCACCGTCGACAAGCGCTACTCGGACCTGGACGTGGTCTCGCACGACTCCCACAGCATTTCCTGCACCCCCATCAAGACCCCTTCGCGGATGCTCCAGATCGACCCGGACGTGGCGGTCGTGGGCATCGACGAGGCCCAGTTCTTCGATGACAGCATCATCGGCGTCGTCCAGGAGCTCGCCGGCCGGGGCGTCCGCGTGATCATCGCCGGCCTGGACACGGACTTCCTCGGGAAGCCCTTCGGCCCGATGCCCGGCCTGATGGCCATCGCCGAGGACGTCCAGAAGGTCCACGCCATCTGCGTCCGCTGCGGCTCCCTCGCGAACCACTCGCACCGGCTCTCCGCCAGCAAGAAACTGGTCGTCCTGGGTGAAAAGGACACCTACGAGCCCCTCTGCCGCGACTGCTACAACAAGGCCGTCCAGGAGGACAAGGAAGGATAAGGGAGTTTCAAAAGAATACTATTTCACGAGCGCCGTCGCCTGGTTCCAGGCGACGTTCTCTTTGTAGAAGCCGTCCAGGAACTCGGTGCCGTGGTAGATGTCGCGCCGGTAGTCCGGATAGGCGGGGAGGTACACCGCGAGGCCGCAGACGCGGTCGAGTTTCACGTCGATGAACCTGGGGGTATGGGCCTCGTAGAGGATGCATCCGTCCAGGGCGGCCTGGAGGGACGCGAGATCCGTATCCGTCGCGCCGGCCTCCCGGAGCATATCCTTGAGGTCGAAGAACACGTGATAGCCCCCGTGGATGCGGTCATACATCTGGACATTCTTCCCGCTGAGGTTCAGGATGCCGGAACGGTAGCGGTCGAAAAGCTCGCGGCAGACCCCGGAGAGCGGTTCCAGCCGGGCGCAGTCCACCAGGGTGATGGTCGCCCCGTAGACGGAGTCGGTCTCGTAAGCGGCGTAATACTCCTCGCAGACCGCCTTCACGTCCGGGGTGTCCGCCTTCAGCAGATGCTCCGTCAACCGATGGAAGTCGAACCCCGCGGCCGGGATCTCGCAGGGGGAGAAGGCCACATAGGAGCACACGTTCCGAAGCTCCCACGCCACTTCCACGGTGCCCATCAGGCAGCAGTCGAACAGGATGTAGTCCAATTTGTAGGGGATGGCGGCCGCGAGGTCCTTGAGTTCCATTTCCTGCGTCCGGGTCCCTTTCTCATAGTATTCCTGGCCGAACGACTTCCGCCGCGGGCTCCAGGAGACGGGGATGCTGCGATCCCTTCCCTCGTATCTCTTGGGATTGGAATAATACTCTTCCGGAAGCCAGCCCGTGGCGTGGGAGGACAGGACGGCGCCGTACCCGGCCGCCGGGAACTCCTCCTTCACCCAGTTGAAGACTTCCGTCATCGTCTCCTTGTTCGCGACGGGCGTTCCCGCAGGCCACACCTTGAGCGTATCCGCGCAGGGCTCCCCGTGCTTGCTGTAGAGCCGGAACAGCACCGGGGACGTCTCCTCGGTATAGGACCGGCGGTTATGCAGGGTCTGGTGGCTGAACACCAGGACGACGTCGTCGTTCCGCCCGTTTGCCGGGAGATAGCCTTGCCGGAGGACGTTGATGTTACGCTGGATGTCGGCGCTCAGGGAGTTGTAGCCGGCCTCGTACAGGAGCAGCACCTGGCGGGTCTCCTCCCCGAAGGGGCCCACGGTCAGGGTCAAGTCCAATCCGTCCCGCTCGCAGGAGCAGAACAGCAGCGTCAGCAAGGACAGGAGGATGAGCCGGACTTTCGCCATAAAAACGGTCTTATCGGGCAAAGTTAATGATTTATTTCATAATTTTGTACCAAATTGACACCTATGAACCATTTCTGCAAGATGATGATGACACTGGGAGCCGCCGCCCTCGTGGGCGCCTGCTCGGAAAAGAAGGC
>CAMNGM010000111.1 GCA_946538425.1 uncultured Bacteroidales bacterium
TTCTTCCCTTTTTTCCTATCCTTTGACATCTCTATCTTCCTTTGTCATTCCGGTTTCCCTTCGTCATTCCGGTCCTCTTCTGTCATTCCGAGCGTAGCGAAGGAATCTACAGCTTCCTGACGGCCTCCTTGAACTGCTGTCCGCGGTCCTCGTAATTCTTGAACAGGTCGAAGCTCGCGCAGCAGGGGGAGAGGAGGACCACGTCTCCCGGCTCGGCGAATTCCGCCGACTTGCGCACCGCCTCCTCGGCGGAGCGCGCGTCGGTCATCGGCTTGCCCATCGGCCCGAACGCCGCGTGGATCTTCGCGTTGTCCACCCCCAGGCACACGATGGCCTTGACCTTCTCGCGGACGAGGTCGTTCAGGATGGAGTAGTCGTTGCCCTTGTCGGTGCCGCCCACGATCCAGACGACCGGCCGTTTCTGGCACTCGAGGGCGTACCAGGCGGAGTCGATGTTGGTGGCCTTGGAGTCGTTGATGTACAGCACGTCCTTGATCGAGAGGACGGGCTCCAGGCGGTGCTCGATGGGCTGGAAGGTCGCGAGGGAGTTGCGGATCACCTCGTTGTCGATGCCGGAGGCCTTGGCGGCCAGGGCGGCGGCCATCGAGTTGTAGATGTTGTGCTTGCCGCCGAGGGCGAGCTCCTGCAGGTACAGGTCGGTCTCCTCCTCCTCGTAGCGGAGGACGATCTTGTCGTCTCGGAGGAAGGCGCCCTGCTCCACTTCCTTCTCCTGGGAGAAGGGCAGCATCTTGCAGCGCAGGATGATGTTGTCCAGGTGGCCGATGGTGATGTCGTCGTCGCTGTCGAAGATGAAGCAGTCGTCGCGGGTGAGGTTCTTCGTGATGTTGAACTTCGCGGCCACGTAGTTCTCCATCTTGTGGTCGTAGCGGTCCAGGTGGTCCGGGGTGATGTTCGTGATGATGGCGATGTCCGGCTTGAAGTCGTACACGTCATCGAGCTGGAAGCTGCTGATTTCCAGGACGTAGTAGTCGAAGTGCTCGGTCGCGACCTGGTAGGCGTAGGACTTGCCGATGTTGCCGCCGAGGCCCACGTTCAGGCCGGCGTTCTTCAGCAGGTAGTAGATCAGTGACGTCGTCGTGGTCTTCCCGTTGGAACCGGTGATGCAGATCTTCTTCGCGGAGTCGTAGCGGCTCGCGAACTCGATCTCGGACACGATGTGCGTGCCCTGGTCCCGGAGTTTCTGCACCATGGGCACGGTGCCCGGGATGCCGGGGGACTTGACGACCTCGTCGGCGTTGAGGATCAGCTCCTCCGTGTGGCGGCCTTCCTCGTAGGGGATGTCCCACTTCTTCAGAATTTCGGCATATTCGTCCTTGATCTTCCCCTTGTCGGACAGGAAGACCTCGTGACCTTTCACTTTTGCAAGGACGGCTGCGCCTACTCCGCTTTCGGCGCCGCCCAGTACGACGATTCTCGACATATACGCTTGTTCTTTTTATTATCTGATTTTCAACAGGGCGAGGGTGGATACGGCCAGCAGGATCTGGACGATCCAGAACCGCAGGGTGACCTTCACTTCGTGATACCCGTGGCCGCCGTTCGGCTTGTCGATCCGGTTGTTCAGGCCCTCGGGAATCGACTCCACATAGGACCAGGGCTCCGGTCCTTTCACCTTCTTCCAGGCCTGGTAGTGGTGGTGTAGCGGGGCGATCGTCCAGATCCGGCGGCCCTGGCCGCGCTTGATCCGGGTGTACTTGAACCAGGTCCGCTGCAGGATCACCGACAGGCTTTCCACGAAGAAGATGCCGCACAGCAGGGGGAGGAGCAACTCCTTCCGGATCAGGACGGCGCTCACGCCGATGATGCCGCCGATGGTGAGGCTCCCGGTGTCTCCCATAAACACCTGCGCCGGGTAGGAGTTGTACCAGAGGAAGCCGATGAGGGCGCCCACGAAGGCGGACATGAAGATGGCGACCTCGCCGGTGCCGGGGATGTACATGATGTTGAGGTAGTTCGAGTCGATGAGGTTGCCGCTCAGCCACGCGAGGATGCCGATCACCACGCCCACGATGGCCGAGGTGCCGGCCGCGAGGCCGTCCAGGCCGTCGGTGAGGTTCGTGCCGTTGGAGCAGGCGGTGATCACCAGGACGATCATCAGCACGTAGATGGCCCACTTGGCATACCAGCCCCAGGCTCCCTTGAAGGGCGAGAGCCAGCGGTAGTCGAACTCGTGGCGCTTGACGAAGGGGATGGTGGTCTTGGTGGACTTCACCACGTCCTCCTCCTGGTAGCGGCCGGTGGTGACCTGCGTCTCCGTGTTCACGTCCAGGTCGGTGCGTCCGGTGACGACCTCGATGGCCGGATCGGCCACCTTCTCGCGGACGACGATGTCCGGGCTCATCCAGACGGTCAGGCCCACGATGAAGCCGAGCGCCACCTGGCCCAGGAGTTTCACCTTTTCCGGAAGCCCGTCGTGCTTCTTGGCGTCGCGGACGCCGCCCTTCTTCACGCTTTGCTTGTCCTTGAGCTTGAGGTAGTCGTCGGCGAAGCCCAGGGCGCCGCACCAGAGGGTGCTTACCAGCAGCAGGATCACGTAGACGCTCGTCAGGTCGCAGAACAGCAGGACGCCGGTCAGCAGGCCCAGGATGATGATGATGCCGCCCATCGTGGGGACCCCCTTCTTGAGCTCGGCCCCGGCGAGACCCAGGTCGCGGGGAACGTCGCCGATCTGGTGGCGCTGCAGGATGCGGATGATGCGTTTGCCCACGAGCATCGTGAACAGGACCGCCGCCACCGTGGCCATCATGGCCCGGAAGGACAGGTAATGCATCAGTCCCATTCCGGGGATGTCCACCCCGGCGCGCTCGAGATATTGGAACAGGTGGTAAATCATTACAGGATCAGTTTGAAGGTTTCAGCAACGATTTCTTTCTCGTCAAAATGAAGTTTTTCGTGTCCGATGATCTGGTAGTCCTCGTGGCCCTTGCCCGCCAGCAGGATCGTGGCGCCCTCGGGGGCGGTGAGGATGGCGGTGCGGATGGCTTCGCGGCGGTCCGTGATGAACACGGACTTGGCGAGCCCCTCCCAGTCCAGGCCGGCGCGGATGTCGCCCAGGATCGCTTCCGGGTCCTCGGTCCGGCAGTTGTCGGAGGTGACCACGAGGCGGTCGGCGAGCCGGGCGGCGACCTGCGCCATCTCGGGGCGCTTGGTCTTGTCGCGGTCGCCGCCGCAGCCGAACAGGCAGATGAGCTGCCGCTCGGGGGCGACGTCGCGCAGGGTGCCCAGGACGTTCTCCAGGGCGTCCGGGGTGTGGGCGTAGTCGATCACGACGGCCAGGTCGCGCGGGCCGCGGAGGTTCTCCAGGCGGCCCGGGGCGGACTGGAGGCCCGACAGGGCCACGAGGACCTCGTCCGGGTCCGTGCCCAGGACTACGGCGGTCGTGTAGATGGCGAGGAGGTTGTAGGCGTTGTGCGCGCCGATGAGGCGGCTCCAGGTCTCCTTCCCGTCGATGCGGAGGAGCATCCCCTCGAAACTTTGCTCCAGGATGCGGGCGGTGTGGTCGGCCGGACGCTTGCAGGCGTAGGTGACCACCTTCGCGGCGGTGTTCTGGACCATCACGGGGCCGTTCTTGTCATCGACATTGATGATGGCGAAGGCGGACTTCGGGAGGTTGTCGAAGAAGAGCTTCTTGCAGCGGAGGTACTCCGCGAAGGTCTTGTGGTAGTCCAGGTGGTCGTGGGTGAGGTTGGAGAAGATGCCCGCGGCGAACCGGAGACCCGCCACGCGTTCCTGCTCCACGCCGATGGAGCTCACCTCCATGAAGCAGTACCCGCAGCCGGCGTCCACCATCTCGGCGAGGAGGCGGTTGATGGTGATCGGGTCGGCCGTCGTGTTGGCGGTCTCCAGCCGGCGGTCGTCCACATAGTTGGCGATCGTGGACAGCAGCCCGCAGGGATGGCCCAGGGCCTTGAACAGGCGGTACAGCAGGGTGACGGTCGTGGTCTTCCCGTTCGTGCCGGTGATGCCCACGAGCGTGAGCTTCCGGCTCGGATGCCCGTAGAACGCGTCCGCCGCCATCGCCACCGCGTGCCGGCTGTTCGCCACCTTCACGAACGTGACGGTGCTCTCCTCATCCCGGGCTTGACCCGGGATCTCCTCGCACACGACGGCGACAGTCCCCTTGGCGATGGCCTGGCCGATGTACTTGTGCCCGTCGGAGGCGAAGCCGCGGACGGCGATGAACAGGGCGCCCGGGGTCACCTCCCGGGAGTCCCCGGTGACGGCGGTGACGTCGATGTCCAGCGAGCCGCGGATCTCCACGGCTTCGATATCTTGTATGAGTTCTTTCAGTTTCATTTCAAAGTCAGTCGGATGGTTTCCCCCTTCTTGAGGGCGGCGCCCGGCGCCGGTTTCTGGGCCGTCACATGGCCGGCCCCTTCATACTCGCATTTGTAGCCGGCGTTTTCCACGGCGTACAGCGCGTCCATCAGGGCGAAGCCCCTCAGGTCGGGCGCCTTGCCGCCTTCGGCCGTGGCGTTGCGGGCCGTCATCGCGGGCAGGGACCCGGTGGCGGAAATCCGCCCGGACCAGGTGTCGTCGATGGCGTAGATCTCGTCCACGATCTCCCGGACGGCCTGGGCGGGTTTGGTGCCGCCGTAGAAGCTCGCCCCGGACAGGTACGAATAGACCGTCACGAGGATGGTGTACTTCGGGTTCTCCGCCGGGAAGAAGCCCACGAAGGTGCCCTGGTTCTTCTTGCGGCCCCACGGGTCGTGGTACGGGTCGGCGCTGCCCTTGCGCTCCTTCGGGGTCAGGACCACCTGCGCGGTGCCGGTCTTGCCCGCCACGGACAGCTTCGCGTCCTTGAGGCGCTTGGCCGTACCGTCGTTCACGACGGCCAGGAGCGCGCGGGTGACCGTGTCGGCCGTGGCGCGGGTGCAGATGTTGTTCAGCACTGAGGGACCGTACTGCTTGAGCACCTTGCCGTCTTTCTCGATGCTTTCCACCACGTAGGGCTTCATCATCCGGCCCTTGTTGGCGATGGCGTTGTAGAAGGTCGCCACGTGGAGGGGCGTCACGGACATTCCGTAGCCGTAGGCGGTGGTGCCCAGGGTAGTGCGGCTCCAGCCGCGCGTGCCCGGCCGGTTCACGACCGGCGTGCCCAGGCCGTCCAGGTCGAAGTCGAACTTCTCGCCCAGGCGGTAGGCGTAGATGTGGTCGA
>CAMNGM010000112.1 GCA_946538425.1 uncultured Bacteroidales bacterium
GAAGGGCGCCCCATTGTCATTCCGAGAAGGCCGCAGGCCGACGAAGGAATCTCATTCCGCATCGACCCACCGGATCGACGGGTCGCGGCGCCACCAGGTGAGCTGGCGCTTGGCGTAGTGCCGGGTGTTGCGCTGGATGAGGCGGACCGTCTCCTCCAGGTCGTGTTTCCCGTCGAAATACTCGAACATTTCGCGGTAGCCCACCGTCTGGAGGGCGGGCAGCTCGCGCATCGGAAGGAGACTCCGGGCTTCGGCTTCCAGCCCTTCCTCCATCATCTTGAGCACGCGGGCGTCGATGCGTGCGTACAGCTCCTCCCGGGGACGCTGGAGGCCGATTTTCTCGATCTCGAACTCCCGCTCCTTGAAACTCCGGGTCTTGAAGGAGGAGAAGGGCTGCCCGGTGTACAGGCACACCTCCAGGGCGCGGATGACCCGCTGCCCGTTGGAGCGGTCGATCTCGTCGTAGGTCACGGGGTCCAGTTCCTTGAGCTGCTCCGCCAGCACTTCCACGCCTTCGTCGCGGAGGCATTCCATCAGGTGCTCGCGCAGCATCAGGGGCACCTCGGGGAAGTCGTCCAGGCCGTAGCAGAGGGCGTCGATGTACAGCATCGAGCCGCCCGTGACCACGAGCGTCTCGTGGCCTTCGGCGAAGAGACGGCCGATCAGTTCGAGGGCTTCCGCCTCGTACATCCCGGCGGTGTAGTTGACCGAGACGGAGCGGTCCTGGATGAAATAATGGCGCACCCGCGCGCGCTGTTCCTCCGAGGGAACGGCCGTGCCGATGCGCATTTCCCGGTAGAATTGACGGGAATCGCAGGAGATGACGGGACTTCCGTACTCCAGCGCCTTTTCGATGCTGTAGTCGGTCTTGCCGACGGCAGTCGGGCCGAGGATCACCAGGAGCCGCCTGCCCATCCGCTATTCGTTCTCGTCGTAGATTTCCTTGCCGTCCTCGTCGTCGTCCTCCTCCTCTTCTTCCTCGTCCTCGTCGTCGAAGTCTTCGTCGTCATCGCCGAAGTCCAGGCCGCCCTTGTTCTCGCCGGGGAGGTGGCGCTGCTCGTCCGGCAGGTCCTCGTAGGCGACGTAGCCGTTCTCGAATTCGATGGGATTGGGACCCTTGGAGTCCACGATGACGGGGAAGTCGGGGCTGACGACGGCCTTCTCCACCTCGCCTTCCACGGAGATGTTCACGCTCTTGCGGTTCGTGACGTCGTAGAAGTAGACGAAATCGGTGGCGCCGGCCTTGACGGCCTTCTCCAGGGAGACCTGGTCCACGGTGCCGCAGCCCAGGTCGAACAGGCCGTAGCGGCCCACCACGGCGCCCTCCACGTCGAGGGCCTTGAACATGATGAGCTGGTCCTGCGGGAACTCCATATCGGCCCGCATCTGCTTATGGAGGGTGTACAGCGTCGTAGCGCCGTTCACGTGATAGATTCGGAAGAAGCCCTTGATGCCAGTCAAGGTGACTCTGAGTCGGAATACCATAGTCGCTGTCAAGTCTTGGTTTCGGAAATCAAAGATACAATAAAAATCCGTCCCGATTGCAAAATTCCTCAAAAAAAGCTACTTTCGTGCAAGTGGAGAATTTCGACGCATACCGGAGCATCGCGGCCCGGAGCGAGGGGCTGTTCAAGGACAACGGCTCCCGCTTCATCGCGCTCGCGTATCCGGTGGAGACGGAGGAGCAGGTGAAGGACATCGTGGCCGGCCTGAAGAAGGAGTACCACGACGCCCGGCACCACTGCTACGCCTACCGCCTGGGCTACAAAGGGGACCGTTTCCGGGCCAATGACGACGGAGAGCCCTCCGGGTCGGCGGGCCGCCCGATCCTCGGGCAGATCGACTCCCTGGGCCTGAGCGACATCCTCGTGGTGGTCGTGCGCTATTTCGGGGGCATCAAGCTCGGGATCCCGGGCCTCATCCGGGCGTACAAGACCTCCACGGCCGACGCGCTCGCACAGGCGGAAATCGTCGACAAAGTCGCCGGCAAGACCTTCCGCGTCACCTTCGACTATCTGTCGATGAACGGGGTGATGAAGGTCCTCAAGGAGATGGGCCTGACCCCTGCCGCGCAGGATTTCGGGATGGAATGCGCGCTGGATGTCCGCGTGCGGCTCGCGCTGGAGGAAGATTTCCGCAAGCGCATGGCGGATATCGCAAAACTGGAGGAAAAATAAGGAAAATCCATAATTAATCAGTAACTTTCGGAAATCAATCGATAACCATTGCTTTTAGAAATGAAAAAGGTTCACGTTTTCAATGCTGGCCCCTGCCTTCTCCCGCAGGTCGCCATCGACAACACCATCGAAGCCCTGAAGGATTTCAGCGGCACCGGCATGTCCGTCCTGTGCATCTCCCACCGCACGAAGGAGTGGGACGCCGTGATGGACGAGTGCCGCGCCCTGTGGAAGGAGCTCCTCCATATTCCGGACACGCACGAGGTCGTCTTCCTCGGCGGCGGCGCCTCCCTCCAGTTCCTTTATGTCGCGATGAACTTCCTGGAGAAGAAGGCCGCCTACCTGGACACCGGCGTGTGGGCCAGCAAGGCCCTCAAGGAAGCCAAGGGCATCGGTGACGCCTACGCCATCGCCAGCTCCAAGGACAAGAACTACACCTATATCCCGAAGGGATTCGAGGTTCCCGCGGACCTCGACTACCTCCACATCACCACGAACAACACCATCTACGGCACCGAGATTCACGAGGACCTGGACGTCCCGTGCCCGCTCATCGCCGATATGTCTTCCGACATCATGTCCCGTCCGGTGGACGTCTCCAAGTACGACCTCATCTACGGCGGCGCGCAGAAGAACGTCGGCCCCGCCGGCGTCATCTTCGCCATCATCCGCAAGGACGCCCTCGGCCGCGTGAGCCGCTACATCCCGACGATGCTCGACTACCGCACCCACATCGACAAGCTCTCGATGTTCAACACCCCGCCGGTGTTCGCCATCTTTGTGATGAAGGAAACCCTCAAGTGGCTCAAGTCCATCGGCGGCGTCGAGGCGATGTACGAGATCAACAAGAAGAAGGCCGCCCTCCTCTATGACGAGATCGACCGCAACTCGATGTTCGTGGGCACCGCCGTGAAGGAGGACCGCTCCCTGATGAACGTCTGCTTCGTGATGGCGCCCGGCAAGGAGGACCTGCAGGACGAGTTCTTCGCCTTCGCGAAGGAACGCGGGATGGTGGGCATCAAGGGCCACCGCTCCGTCGGCGGCTTCCGCGCCTCCCTGTACAACGCCTGCTCCCTCGAGGATGTCCAGGCCCTGGTCGACTGCATGCAGGAATTCGAAGCTTCGAAGAAATAGTTCCGTTCCGGGACCTGCACTTCCCATTTCTTGATCAAAACACTGAATGATATGAAGGTTTTATTAGCTACTCAGAAACCTTTTGCTGCCAAGGCAGTGGAGGGGATCGTCAAGATCCTCACGGAAGCCGGCCACGAGGTCGTGAAGCTGGAAAAATATGCGGAGCAGAGCGACCTGGTCGCCGCGGTGGCCGATGTCGACGCCATCATCATCCGCTCCGACAAGGTGACGGCCGAGGTCATCTCCGCCGCCCCGAAGCTCAAGATCGTCGTCCGCGCGGGCGCCGGGTACGACAATGTCGACCTCTCCGCCGCGACCGCCGCGAAGGTCGTCGTGATGAACACCCCCGGCCAGAACTCCAACGCCGTGGCGGAACTCGCCCTCGGCCTGATGATTTTCATGGCCCGCACGCATTTCACTCCGGCCACCGGCAGCGAACTGCAGGGCAAGCGCCTGGGCGTCCAGGCCTACGGCAACGTGGGCCGGCTGGTCGGCCAGAAGGCGAAGGCCCTCGGGATGAAGGTCACCGCCCTGGACCCGTTCCTCACCGACGAGCAGATCGTCGCCGCGGGCGCCGAGCCCGTCCACTCCGTGGAAGAGCTCTATGCCGCGTCCGACTACCTCTCCATCCACATCCCGGCCCTGCCGGCCACCCTCCGCAGCATCGGCTATGACCTCCTGATGAAGATGCCCAAGGGCGCGACGGTCGTGAACACCGCCCGCAAGGAAGTCATCGACGAGGACGGCCTCCTGAAGGCCCTGTCGGAGCGCGAAGACCTCAAGTACGTCACCGACGTGATGCCGGACAACTACGACGAGCTCACCAAGAAGTTCGGCTACCGGGTCTTCGCCACGCCCAAGAAGATGGGCGCCCAGACCTCCGAAGCGAACGTCAACGCCGGCCTCGCCGCCGCCCGCCAGATCGCGGACTTCTTCGCCACCGGCAACACGAAGTTCCAGGTGAACAAGTAGGCGCGTCCGCTCCATCCTTTCCGGCGTCCGCAGACCCCTCCCGTGAGGTCTGCGGACGCTTGTTTTGTAAGTTATTGATTATTAGTGCGTTGTGAATGACGATTCAGCAGACCCCTTGGATTTTTAGGGGGTCTGCGGAACTGCTGGTTGGAAGTGGCTGATTGGACGGTTGCTGCAAAACAGCAATCCGCAGACCCCGGGGAGGGTCTGCGGACTGATGCGGTGGGAACCGGCGTGTGATGCTACACCAGCTCGTGGATCGCCAGGCCGGAGCGGAGCTTGGGCTCGAACCAGGTGGTCTTGGGCGGCATGATGTTGCCGGTGTCGGCGATGTTGATCAGCTGCTGCATCGAGACCGGGTAGAGGGCGAAGGCGACCTTCATCTCGCCGGAGTCCACGCGGCGGGCGAGCTCGCCGAGCCCGCGGATGCCGCCGACGAAGTCGATGCGCTTGTCCGTGCGGAGGTCCTTGATGCCCAGCAGCTTGTCCAGCACCAGGTTGGAGAGGATCGTCACGTCCAGGACGCCGATCGGGTCGTTGTCGTCATAGCGGCCGGGCTTGGCGGTGAGGCTGTACCACTTGTCGCCGAGGTACATCGAGAAGTTGTGCAGCTGCGTCGGGGCGTACGGCTTCGCCGGACGGCCGCAGCGCGGCTTGGTGGCGAGGCTCACGTCGAAATCTTCCTCCAGGGCTTTCAGGAAGTCCTCCGGCGTGAAGCCGTTCAGGTCCTTCACCACGCGGTTGTAGTCGATGATGGCGAGCTCGCTTTCCGGGAAGCACACGGCCATGAAGTAGTTGTATTCCTCGTTGCCGGTGTGGTTCGGGTTCTGGGCCCGCTTCTCGGCGCCCACGCGGG
>CAMNGM010000113.1 GCA_946538425.1 uncultured Bacteroidales bacterium
ACTATGTCAAGACCAATTCGAACAGCCATCCTGTCGGCGATTGCCTTCTTGCTGGCATGTACCGTTTCTTCGGCGCAGACGCCGCAGACGGCCCGCGGAACGGTTACCGACGCTTCCGGCGAACCCGTCATCGGCGCCACCATCATCATCAAGGGAACGTTGAAAGGAACGTCCACGGACGTCAACGGCAGCTTTACCCTTTCGCAAGTCAATCCGGGAGACATCCTGCAAGTCTCCTCCATCGGCTACCTCCCGGCGGAACTCGCCTGGAACGGGACCCCGCTTACCTTTGTCATCAAAGAAGACACCCTGGCCCTGGAAGAGTCGGTGGTGGTCGGTTACGGTGTCCAGAAGAAAGTGAACGTTACCGGCGCCGTGAGCATGGTGGACGGTGACGCGCTGTCTTCCCGTCCCGTCCAGACAATCTCCCAGGCCCTTCAGGGCCAGGTTCCGGGCCTGAACTTCGGCGTAACCACCGGCGGCGGCGAGCTCAACCAGAACATGAGCGTCAACGTCCGCGGTACCGGAACCATCGGCGACGGCTCCACGGCCTCTCCCCTGATCTTGATCGACGGCATTGAAGGAGACATGAACACGATCAACTACAACGACGTGGAATCCATCTCCGTCCTGAAGGATGCCGCATCCTCCTCCATCTACGGTGCCCGCGGCGCCTTCGGTGTGATCCTGATCACCACCAAGAGCGGAAAGGCCGGAAAGACCCACGTCTCCTACAGCGGAAGCGTCAATTTCAGCAGCGCCCTTCATCTGCCCAAGATGATGAGCTCCGACAAATTCGTCCGCTACTGGAACCGTGCCCGCGCCCTGGCCGGCCAGCAGCCGCAGTTCGATGCGGAAACGGTTCGCCGGGTCGATGATTTCATCGCCGGGGTGAGCGACGTCCAGACCATCCGCGACGCCGGAAACAACCACTGGGGCACCTATGCCACCGGCAGCGCCAACACGGACTGGTTCCAGGTTTTCTACGGCAGCAACGTTCCCTCCCACAACCACAATGTGAGCGTGAGCGGCGGAACGGACCGCCTGAACTACCGCGTGAGCGGATCCTTCCAGAATACAAACGGTCTCCTGAAGTTCGGAAAGGACAAGATGAACCGGTTTAACATCGACGCCAAGATCAGTGCAAAACTGACAGACTGGGCCAGGCTGAACTTCTCCACCAAATGGACCCGCGAAGACTATACCCGTCCCACCTATCTCACCTACCAGGGACGCCTGTTCATGCACAATATCGCCCGTCGCTGGCCCAACGTGCCGGTGTATGACCCCAACGGTCACCTGATTGGCGGCATGGAAACCGAAACCCTGCGCGACGGCGGTGAACAGTTCACCCAGAAGAACTACTACACCAACCAGCTGGCCCTCATCTTCGAGCCCATCAAGAACTGGCACATCAACATCGAGGGCAATATGCGCACCTATACCAACCAGGACCACCAGGTCTTCCTCCCGGTCGTCTCGTATGACTGCGACAACCAGCCCTATTATGACTCCTGGGACAACGGTGTCGGTTCCATCGCTCCCGGCCAGAGCCGCGTTCTGGAATCCCGCTATACGCAAGACTACTTCACCACCAACATCTACACGGACTACAGCTTCTCCCTGGCCGAGGCCCATAACTTCTATGTCCTGGCCGGTGTAAACGCCGAGCTCACCTCGTACGACACCATGTCCGGACGCGGCGACTACCTGGTGGACAACTCCGTGCCGTGGCTGAGCCAGACAACGACCAATCCGGTCATCAGCGGCGGCCGCGAACACAACGCCATCGCCGGTTACTTCGGCCGAATCAACTACAACTACAAGGAACGGTATCTGCTGGAGCTGAACGGCCGCTATGACGGTTCTTCCCGCTTTATCGGCGACAAGCGCTGGGCCTTCTTCCCCTCCGTTTCCGTGGGATGGAATATCGCCAAGGAACCTTTCTTCGAACCCCTCTCCAAGCAGATCAGCACCCTGAAGCTGCGCGCGTCCTGGGGTTCCCTGGGTAACACGAATACCAACAACTGGTATCCTTTCTACCAGACCATGCCCGTGAGCTCCGCCGCCGGCAACTGGATCATCGACGGCAATAAGCCCAACATTGCCTCCATCCCCGGCATCGTGAGCGCCCTCATGACCTGGGAAAGCATCCAGACCCTGGACTTCGGTATCGACATCACCGCCCTCAAGGGCCGCCTTAACTTCACCTTCGACTGGTTCCGCCGCGTGACCAACAACATGATCGGTCCCGCTCCGGAACTGCCGGCCGCCCTGGGCGCCGCCGTTCCCAAGGTGAACAACGCCGACATGCTCTCCCGTGGTTGGGAAATGGAACTGAGCTGGCGCGACAACATCGGTCGCGACTTCTCCTACGGAGCCCGCCTGGTTCTGTCGGACGCCCGCCAGTTCATCACCCGCTACCCCAACGACATTTACTCCCTCTCTACCTATTATAATGGCATGGAAATGGGTGAAATCTGGGGTTATCAGGCCATCGGCCTGGCCAATTCGCAGGCCGAGATGGACAGCCACCTGGAGACCAACCGGCCCGGCTGGGGATCCGGCTGGGGTGCCGGCGACCTGATGTACGTGGATGTCACCGGCGACGGAAAGGTCAATCAGGGAAACAACACCCTGGAGGACCATGGCGACAAGAAAATCATCGGCAACAGCACGCCCCGCTACAACTTCGGTCTCGTCCTGGACGTTGCCTGGAAGGGTATTGACCTGCGCGCCTATTTCCAGGGCGTGGGCAAGCGCGACTACTGGGTAAGCGGTCCTTACTTCACCGGTGCCGGCGCTTCGGGCATGTGGCAGTGCGCCGCCTTCGACTCACACTGGGACTTCTGGCGTGACGAAGGAGACGAACTGGGCGCCAACCTGAACGCCTACTTCCCCAAGCCGCAGTTCGCCAATGGATCCAAGAACTTCCAAGTTTCTTCCCATTATCTGCAGAATGCCGCGTATATCCGCCTCAAGAACATCCAGCTGGGTTACACCCTTCCCAAGAAATGGACGGAAAAAGCCGGCATGTCCTCGGTCCGTATCTACGCTTCCGGCGAAAACCTTCTTACCTTCACCAAGATGTTCAAGGAGTTCGATCCCGAGACCATCGGTGGCGACTGGGGAGACGGAAAGGTTTACCCGCTCATGAAGACCTACTCCATCGGTATCAACATTAACTTCTAAGTCAGCCTGATCCTATGAAAAAGATTTATACCCTTTTGGCGATTGCCGCTACACTGCTGCTGGCTTCTTGCGACAAATTCCTGAACCGGGAGCCCATTACCAACATCACGCCCGAGAAATACTTCAAATCGGCCGATGAACTGGCAGCTTATACCATAAACTACTATACCACCTTCTTTACCTCCTACGCCGGCAACTACAGCGTGGGCGTAATCTGGGAAGATGCCTTTACGGACAATCTGGTGCGTGACGGATCCGGAAACGGAACGGCGCTCCAGTATTTCTCCGGCTCCAACACCCGCTGGCTGGTTCCCACCGGACAGGCCACCTCTACCTTGTTCCGCAACATCCGCGTGTGCAACTACTTCTTCGAGCAGGTGCTTCCCAAGATGGAAGACGGCACCCTCTCGGGCAAGGACGTGGAGCATTATGTGGGTGAAATGTATGTGATGCGTGCCCAGGCCTACTTCAGCGCCCTGCGCACATTCGGCGACTTCCCCATCATCGAAGAAGTTCTCCCGGACGACCGGGAAGTGCTCATCGAGGCCAGCAAGCGCGCACCGCGCAACGAGGTGGCCCGCTTCATCCTGTCGGATCTGGACAAGGCCGCTTCGCTGCTGAACCTTACCGACAAGCGCCGCATCACCAAAGACCTGGCCCTGCTGATCAAATCCCGCGTAGCCCTGTATGAGGCCACGTTCGAGAAGTACCACAAGGGCAGCGGACGCGTTCCCGGCGATGCCGACTGGCCCGGTGCCAAAATGAGCTACAACAGCGGAAAGAGCTTCAATATCGAAACGGAAGTGAACTTCTTCCTGGATCAGTGCCTCGCCGCTGCGGAACAGGTGGCCGACGCCCACACCCTGGTGAACAACACCGGCGTGATGAACCCCACCAAGGCCGCCACCCCTTACGGCTGGAACCCCTACTTCGAGATGTTCAGCCAGCCCGATCCCAGTTCCGTGAGCGAAGTGCTCCTGTGGAGAGAATACAACCGTGAGCAGAACGTCGCTTCCGGCCAGGGTCCCTACATCTTCGAAGGCGGAAACTGCGGTGCAACCCGCAGCCACATCGACGGCTTCCTGATGAAGAACGGCCTGCCGATTTATGCCTCCGGCTCCGGCTACAAGGGCGACGAAAGCCTGGATCTCCAGCAGGAAGGCCGCGACGAGCGCCTGCAGCTGTTTGTCTTCAGCAACAGCGACGTCCTCCTTCTCCGGGATTCCGAAGGCCAGTCGGACATGCCCTTCAACGCCCCCCTGTTCCTGGCCCAGGCCGAACACCACGACAGAACCGGTTTCCGCATCCGCAAAACCTACACCTACGATTCTTCCCAGACGGCCGGTGCACATGGTAACATCATCGGCACCAACGGCCTGGTCCTGTACCGCGCCACCGAGGCTTACCTGAACTACATCGAGGCCTATTATGAGAAGAACGGCAATGTCTCCGGCAAGGCCGACACCTACTGGCGCGCCATCCGCAAGCGGGCCGGCGTGGACGAGGACTACAACAAGACCATCGCCGCCACCGACCTCTCCAAGGAAGACGACTGGGGCAAGATCTCCGGCAGCACGCAGGTGGATGCCACGCTGTTCAACATCCGCCGCGAACGCCGCTGCGAGTTCATCGGCGAAGGCTTCCGCTGGAACGACCTTATCCGCTGGCGCGCCTTTGACCAGCTTCTCACCAAGAAGTGGATTCCGGAAGGCGTCAACCTCTGGGGCGGAGACCTGTACGAGAACGATCTCTACAAGGAGGACGGCCAGACGAAGTTCGTGGAAGGTGCTTCCGGAGTCAGCGGCGCCAATGTATCGGCCAGGACCGACTCCAAGTACGTGCGTCCGCTGCGGATC
>CAMNGM010000114.1 GCA_946538425.1 uncultured Bacteroidales bacterium
CGACCGCGGGCCTACAAAGGATAGCGGTCGCTCTTTGATTTATAGAGGAAAGATAGTGAAAAAAAGTCTTACCCCAATACGACATCGAGCACCATCATTAGGACGAAGCCGAGGGCGAATCCGATGGTGCCGATGTTCGAGTGCTCGCCCTGGGAGTATTCCGGGACGAGCTCTTCTACTACTACATAGAGCATCGCGCCCGCCGCGAAGGCCAGCATATAGGGCATGATGCCCAGGATGGAGGTGGTCAGCAGCAGCACCAGCGCGCCGCCCAGGGGCTCGACGATGCCGCTTAGGGCGCCGATTCCGAAGGCCTTCAGGCGGGAATTGTCCTCCGCCCGGAGCGGCATCGAGATGATGGCCCCCTCCGGCACGTTCTGGATGGCGATGCCCAGCGAAAGGGCCAGGGCGCCGGCCATGTTGAAATCGGCCGTCAGGGCCCCGGCGATGGCGACACCCACGGCCATTCCCTCCGGGAAATTGTGGATGGTGACGGCCAAGGCGAGCTTCGTCGTGCGGGACAGGCGGCTTTCCGGACCTTCCGGACCGCCGACCGGATGGATGTGCGGGGTGACGTAGTCGATCAGCAGCAGGAAGGCGAACCCGGCCAGCAGGCCGATGGCCGGCGGGATGACGGCCGTCGCGCCGCTCCCCATCTCGATGGACGGGATGACCAGGGACCACACGGAAGCCGCCACCATCACCCCCGAGGCGAATCCCAGCAGGATTTTCTGCACCAGGGGCGGCATCTCCTTCCGCATAAAGAACACGAAGGCCGATCCCAGGGCCGTACCCAGGAACGGAATCAGCAAGGCAATCAGGACAGGGCTCATAACAAGTCGTTTTTCCGTACAAAGATAGGGATTGCCGGTTTACCGGACAATCCCTATCTTTGGTGATATTCAGATTCCTGCACCGTCCAGGAACTCTTCCTGGCTCCTTCCCTGCAGGATCCTGGAATGGGGCGGGACGCTGTGGGTGAGCCACACGTTGCCTCCGATGACGGAACCTTCCCCGATCGTGATCCTTCCCAGGAGGGAGGCGTTGCTATAGACGGTCACGTTGTCCTCGATGATGGGATGCCGCGGAATGTTCCGCGGCTTTCCCTTTTCGTCGTATTTGAAGTTCTTCGCGCCCACGGTCACGCCCTGGTAAAGGGTAACGCGGTTCCCGATGACGGCGGTCTGTCCGATCACCACGCCCGTCCCGTGGTCGATCGCGAAATGGTGGCCGATCCGCGCCTGGGGATGGATGTCGATCCCCGTGACGGAATGGGCGTATTCCGTGAGCATCCGCGGGATGACCCCGACGCCCAGGGCGTCCAGTTCGTGGGCGACCCGGTAATGGACCATCGCGGTGACGGCCGGGTAGCAGTAGACGATCTCCTGGGGGTCGCTCGCGGCCGGATCGTTGCCGCCGATGGCCTCGACATCCTGGGAAAGAAGGGCCGCCAGGGCGGGAATCCTTTCCTTGAAATGATCCGCCTTTTCGGGGCCGCAAAGGCTTGAAAGCGCTTTTGTGGCCTCGTCGACGGAGTAGTCGTACGAGTTGGGGCTGTACTCGGGGAAGAAGGCGTCGAAGAGGGATTCCATCATCGACCGGAGCGTGGTCCGCAAAGTCTTGACAGGTATTTCCATAGCGGGTCAGTTCCGGTTGAACAGGCCGGTGGACAGGTATCTTTCCCCCGTATCCGGAAGAAGCGCCACGATCATCTTGCCGGCGTAGCTTTCTTTGCGGGCGAGCGACAGGGCGGCGAAGAAAGCGGCTCCCGAAGAGATGCCCACAAGAAGTCCTTCCTTCGAGGCGAGCAGTCTGGAGGAAGCGGCCGCGTCCTCGTCCGAGACCGCAATGACCTGGTCGACGGCGGAGGCGTCGAAGGTCTGCGGGACGAATCCCGCCCCGATTCCCTGGATTTTGTGGCTCCCGCTTCGGCCCTGGGTCAGGACGGGACTGCCGGCCGGCTCCACGGCGACCACCTGGACGGACGGCTTGTGCTTCTTGAGGGCCCTGCCCGTGCCGCTGACGGTCCCGCCGGTTCCGACGCCGCCGACGAAGACGTCGACCGCGCCGTCGGTGTCCCGCCAGATCTCCTGGGCGGTCGTCCGCTCGTGGGCGAGGGGATTGGAGGGATTGACGAACTGGCCGAGGATGACCGCGCCGGGGATGGACTCCTTCAGTTCGTTGGCATTGGCGATCGCGCCTTTCATCCCCTGGGAGGCGGGGGTGAGTTCGAGTTTCGCGCCGAGGGCCGCCAGCAGGTTCCTCCTTTCCAGGCTCATCGACTCCGGCATCGTGAGGATCACTTTGTAGCCCTTCGAGGTCCCGACCCAGGCGAGGCCGACACCGGTGTTTCCGCTGGTGGGTTCGATGATGGTGGCGCCTTCTTTCAGGATGCCCTCCTTTTCGGCATCCTGGATCATTTGAAGGGCGATCCGGTCCTTGACGGAACCTCCGGGGTTGAAGGCTTCGATCTTGAGGACGAGGCGGGCTTTCTGTCCTTCGAATCCGCTGACCTCCAGCAGGGGCGTGCTTCCGATCAGCTCCGTAAGAGATTGGTAAATCATGGCTTGTTCGTTTTATAGGGTTATTGGTATGAAAGCATAAAAAAATGCACCGCCCTTTTCAGGATGATGCATCATATACTAAATTCCGCGTACGGAAATTGCCAGGGCGAACCTATGGACATAGCGTGCACCATCCTTCGGGGAAGGTACAACAACCGTTCATATAAAGATTCTGACCCATCGCGTTTTTTCTCTTGGGCAAAGTAAATAAAATATTTACAAAATTCCAAATAATCCCGAACCAAACGGAAAACAGGGCGTTCATTTCCGGGGGAATGACGTAATAATCAATTATTTTTCTTACATTTGAGCCATGTTAGTCAAGTGTATTCTTCTCATCCTGTTCTTTGCCGTGATGATCGGGGTCGGCATCTATTGCCGGCGCACCGCATCAGATGTACAGGGTTTCGTCCTGGGAGGCCGCAATGTCGGCTCCTGGCTCACGGCTTTCGCGTTCGGCACGTCTTACTTTTCTGCGGTCATCTTCGTCGGCTACGCCGGCCAGTTCGGCTGGAAGTATGGCCTTGCCGCCACCTGGATCGGCCTGGGCAACGCGCTCATCGGCTCGCTCCTGGCCTGGCGGATCCTGGGACGCAGGACCCGCCTGATGACGCAGCATCTGCAGAGCGCCACGATGCCCGACTTCTTCGGGAAGCGCTTCTTCAGCACCCCGCTCAAGGTCGCCGCGTCCGTCATCGTGTTCATCTTCCTGATTCCTTATACCGCTTCCCTTTATAACGGCCTCTCACGGCTGTTCAGCATGGCCTTCCACGTGGATTATGTCTGGTGCGTGCTGGGCATGGCCGTCCTCACCGGCATCTATGTGGTCGTGGGCGGTTACATGGCGACGGCCGTGAACGACTTTATCCAGGGCTTGATCATGCTGGTGGGCATCTGCGTCGTCATCGCGTCCGTGCTCAATGGAAACGGGGGATTCACCGCGGCGGTGGAAAGCCTCTCGCAGATTCCGTCCGAAGCCGCTCCCAACCTGAACGGCGCCTTCGTCTCCTTCCTGGGACCTCAGCCCATCTACCTGCTGGGTGTGGTGATGCTGACCTCCCTGGGCACCTGGGGACTGCCGCAGATGGTGGGCAAATTCTATGCGATCCGCAACGAGGCGGCCATCCGCAAGGGCACGTTCATCTCCACCTTCTTCGCCATCATCGTGGCGGGCGGCTGCTATTTCCTGGGCGGTTTCGGCCGGCTTTATGGCCAGAACATCGAATACACGGCGGCCGGCACCCCGGTTTACGACAGTATCGTCCCGTCGATGCTGGCTACGCTGCCGGACCTGATGATTGGCGTCGTCATCATCCTGGTTCTCTCCGCGTCGATGTCGACCTTGTCCTCGCTGGTGCTCACCTCGGGGTCCACGCTCACCCTGGACATCATCGATCCGGCGATGGCCAAGACCCGCCAGGGCACGCATATGACGGACGGCAGCCAGCTCCTGTGCATCCGCCTGCTCGTGCTGTTCTTCATCGTCGTGTCTTCCGCGATCGCCATCGTCCAGGCCAAGAGCTCCGTGACCTTCATCGCCCAGCTGATGGGCATTTCCTGGGGCGCGCTGGCCGGCGCCTTCCTGGCCCCGTTCCTGTACGGTCTCTACTGGAAGCGCACCACTTCCGCCTCCGTCTGGGCCTCCTTCATCGTGGGCGTGGGCGTGATGTGCGGCTGTATGTACTGCACCTTCACGGGCAAGACTTTCATCAGCCCGTACTTCACCTCGCCGATCAATGCCGGTATGCTGGCGATGCTGCTGGGCCTGGTGGTCGTGCCCGTCGTGAGCCTCTGCTCCAGGCAAAGCCGGAAGGCGGAGGTCGACGAGATGTTCAGCTGCTACAGCAGCACGGTGAAGGTCCGCGCCACGGACGCCCTGTCCGAGGAACAGCAGGACTAGAAAACGAACGTATAACCGATTCCCAAGGTATGACAGGCGGCCTGACGGCCGCCTGTGTCGTACAGGTGGAACATATAGAAGAGATCCAGCCCGTGGCCTTTTCCGAGGCTGATCTCCGTACCGGCATAGTGCAGGGAGCGCACCCATTTGCCGGTGTCGAAACTGTTGAAGAACTCGTACATCAGATAGGGGGTCCATCGGCTCTCGGGGGCTCTGTATTGGCCGCGGAGCCTCGTGCGCAGGGTGTTGGTGACCGCTCCCGCATCCGGATTGTAGGCCAGTTCGTACTTCTCCCGGAGCGCAACGGCCAGGCCTTCGCGCTTGAGGGTTTCCGTGAGGCAGATGACCGCCTTGTGCTGGGTGATGCCGCCCGCCGCCGGGATCTGCCAATACTCGTAGCTCAGGTCGCCCTTGAGCCAGCTGTTGAAGTTGTAGCCGCCGCCGGCCATCGCGAACCAGCACTCCGTACCCTGGATATGGTCATAGGAGCGGTGCTCCAGACGGGCCATGGCGTAGGGGGCGCCGAAGGATTTGACAAGCTGGACGCTGCTCCAGGTTCCGAGGTCGGAAGTGGTCTGCGC
>CAMNGM010000115.1 GCA_946538425.1 uncultured Bacteroidales bacterium
CGAGCAGACCGGCCGCAAGGTGGGCTTCAAGGCCGCCGGCGGCATCTCCTCCGCGATGGACGCCGTGTGCTACTATTCCATCGTGTCCACGGTCCTCGGCAAGGAGTGGCTGGACAAGCACCTGTTCCGCTTCGGCGTGAGCCGCCTCGCGAACCAGCTTGTCTCCGCCGTGGAGCAGAAGACGGTCACGTACTTCTGATTGTCATTTCGAGCGAAGTCGAGAAATCTCTTCCAAAACCGTTTTACGGTTTTTCCGGAAAAACGCCATTCCAGGGCCCTAGAAGGCCTGCTTTGCGGTAAAATTCCGGGAATTTTGCGTGAAATGCCGCGTTCCGCGTGGTTGCTTGGGTGCCAAAATCGCCCTTGCAGCCGCGTGGAATGCGTTTTTGGAACTTAAACGTTTAAAATTTTTTTAAAACGGCTCCGTTTCCGAGTTTTGCATCGGACGAAAGTAAAGTGCTATGCGAAACTGTTGGAAAGTGTTGTTGCCGTTGGCGCTCCTGACGGGGTGCCACGAGGAAGAGATGCCCGGGCCGGACGGCCGCCGGGTGAATGTTTCCGCCCTGGCCCACGGAATGATCGAGCTGGGCGAGAAACTGGAGGACCCCTATACCGTGGAGAATATGCAGGAGGCCGTGGCAAGCCTGTATCCGACCCGTGCGGGCGGAATCTCCATCAAGGCGACGGACCTGTACGTCCGGTTCTTGCCCAAGACCGAGGAGGAGTACGCGCTCCTGCTCTCGAAAGGACTGAAACTGACGGACCATCCCGTCGATTACCGCATCGTCAAGGAAGGGGACTACTACCACGACCCCGAGCTGTCGGAGAACGCCATCACCTGGCAGTATGCCGTGGTGTCGAAGGATTTCGAGTTCCCGGCCGGGATCCGGTGCGAGATCCTGGACGAGTGCTATCTTTCTGAGAACGATCCTGTTACGCGAGCGGAAAGCGGTATCGACTGGGATGCCGTGGAGGCCGAGGCGTACCGCCTGACCGGCAACGAGGACCTGTATCCGGCGACGCGCGGCGAGGATGCGGGGGCGGCGTTCCCTGCCGGCCGCATCACGGTCGAGGACCCGGACGCCTTCGGCGGGAAGCCCTACGGCCTCGCCGGCGTCCAGGTGGTGTGCAACAGCTTCGTGAAGTTCGCCACGGCCTATACGGACCGCGACGGCTATTACCAGCTTCCCAAGAAATACTCGTCCACGCCGCGGTACCGGCTGGTCTTCCGCAACAGCGCGGGTTTCTCCATCGGTCTGAACCTCATCCTCATCCCCGCGTCGGTGTCGACCCTGGGGACCGGGCCGGCCGCGGGCGTGGATGTCCATATCGACACGGAAGCCGACGGCGCGCTCTGGCGCCGGGCGGTCGTCAACAACGCGGCGTACGACTACATCGCCCGCTGCGCCTCGTCGGACCTGGACCTCAAGGCGCCCCCGCAGGACCTGCGCATCTGGATCTTCAAGAATATGACCTCGAGCAGCGCGGCGATGCTCCACCACGGCGCCTTCGTCGATGGCAACGACCTCATCCAGCGCTATTTGGGAGGCTATTCTTCCCTGCTGAAAACGTTCCTGCCGGACATCACCATCGGGGCGAAGGCCGGCGACGGGGAATTTGTGGACCTGTATTCTGCGGTGATGCACGAGATGGCGCACGCCAGCCATTACGCCCAGGTGGGCAATGCCTGGTGGAACCCGTACATCACCTATGTCATCCGTTCCTATTTGACGGAAGGGCGGCAGGCGTACGGGAGCGGTTCCGGGGAGGACGCCGGGTATTGCGAAGTGGGGGAAATGTGGGCCTACTTCCTCGAGAGCGTCCTCTTCCAGGACCGTTACGGCGGCGACCTGCCCGCCTTCGGCACCTCCTTCTGGTTCTATCCGCAGATCTTCCGCTACCTGTACGAACGGGGAATGACCTGCGCGGACATCTTCCGGTCCTTGAAGGCCGATGTGACCTCCCGCGACGACTTGCAGGATGCGCTGGTGATGCTCTTCCCCGCGCAGGAAAGGACGATTTCCCAGGTTTTCAGCCGCTACAGCCGATGAAAAGGATGATGCTTCTCGCGGCCGCCCTCCTCATCGGGGCCGCCGCCTCCGCCCAGCGCCTGTCCGTGGCGACGAACTTGCTGGATTATGCCGATTTCGGGACCCTGAATGTCGAGGGAGACGTGGCGGTGGCCCGCCAATGGACCTTGACCGCGGGTGCCAAATACAATCCTTTCCTGTACAAGGCCGACACGCCCGAGCCGCTCTCGGCGCGCCAGCGCCTGGTTGCCGCCGGGGCGCGGTTCTGGCCCTGGCACGTGTTTTCGGGCTGGTGGATCGGGGGAAAGGTCCAATATCAGGAATACAACCGGGGAGGGATCCGCTCGGCCGTGACGGACGAGGGGGATCGATATGGAGCGGGCCTCTCCGCCGGTTTCACCTATATGCTCCATCCCCACCTGAACGTCTCCCTGGGGGCGGGCGTCTGGGGCGGCCTGCAGCGGTATACGGTCTATTCCTGTCCGGTATGCGGGATCACGGAGGAGTCGGGCGAGAAGACATTCATCTTACCGAACGACCTCGCTTTAACCCTGTCCTATGTCTTCTGAGCGATTCCTCCGGATCCTGTTGCCGCTGCTGCTCGTGCCGTCCTGCTCCGTCAAGGAGGACAGGACGGTCTGCCCCTGCGCCTTGACCGTGGACCTGGCCGGTCTGCCGGTGAGTCCCGTGGTCCTGCGCGTGGCGGGGGAGGGGTACGCCTTGACCGAGGTCGTCCACACGGACACGGTCCTTGTGCTGCCGGTCCCGAAGGGAGAGGTGGCCGTGTCCGCCGTGGGCGGCGCCTTGGCGGAAGGGGACGGGAGCGTCCGGATTCCGGAAGGGGAGGAGGCTCCGCCCCTGTACCTGTTCCACGCCGCCGTATCGACGGACGCGGAGCAGGTTGTCCTGCCGGTCACGCTGCATAAGCAGTTCTGCTCGCTCGAAATGCTGTTCAAAGGGCCGTCCGGGTATGGACCGCCCTTCGAGGTCGTTGTAGAGGGCTTCTGCGGTGGCTGGGCGCCGGATGGCAGCCCGGCCTCCGGCTCCTTCTCCCGCCGCCTCCTGCCCGGCGCCGACGGCCGCGCCGTTCTCCGTCTCCCGCGCCAGGGGGACGATTCGCTCCTGATGCACATCGTCTTTTCCGACCAGGTGGTCCGCACCTTCGCCCTGGGCTCCTACATCGCCGCCGCCGGGTATGACTGGTCTGCTCCGGACTTGGAGGATCTTACGCTGACCGTGGACATTTCCCTGACCTCCGTCACGATCTCTTCAGACCTTTGGACCCATACCGAGGAGATTGAGCTTTGGATATAACAAAATTTGTATATATAATAAAAATGATATATATTTGCAATGAAATGGAGTGAATTCAGAAGGCTGGCAGAACTGAACGGCTGGGTGCTGGTCCGTTTTGGAAAGAAGCATGACGTGTATTGGAAAGATGGTGTTCCATTATACATAGAGCGACATGCTTCCGCCGAAATGAGAAAAGGATTGTATTACAAATACTTGAAAAAAATACAGAAATGAAGACGACCGCTGTTATCGAGACAGGCCCGGATGGGGGCTTCGATATTTTTCTCCCCGATATTGATTCCGCTTTGTTTTTTGGTGACGGCGATACCGTCCAGGAAGCCAAAGAGGATTTGCAGAATTCCTATCAGGAAGTCCTGTCGGTTTATCAAGAAGAGGGGATTCCTGTCCCGGAGGAGCTGCGGGATTTGGAGTTCGAATATAAGTATGATATCGGATCTTTTTTCAATGAATACAATTGGATCAATATCTCCGCCCTCGCCAAGGTGTTGGGGATGAACCGGAGCCTTCTGTATCAGTATAAAAAAGGAAATACCTATATCTCCCACCAGCAGATGAAGCGGATCGAGAAGGGTGTCCACGAACTTGGGAGGAAACTTCTTGAGTTTTCGGTCAAATAATTTGCAGATTCGAAAAAACTTTGTACCTTTGCAATCCACAAACGCGCGGATGGCGGAATTGGTAGACGCGCTACTCTCAGGAGGTAGTGTCCGAAAGGACGTGTCAGTTCGACTCTGATTTCGCGCACAGGCCCGGGAACGAAAGTTTCCGGGCTTTTTTGTCGGATAATGCACGGAAAATGTTAACTTTGCAAGTTTTTTAGAAGAAGGTTAGGAAGTCATATGCAAGACATCAGAAACATCGCCATCATCGCCCACGTCGACCACGGCAAGACGACGCTCGTGGACCGGATGATCTATCAGGCCAATCTCGTTCGCCGTCCCGAGGACCTCGGGAACCTCATCCTGGACAACAACGACCTGGAGCGGGAGCGCGGCATCACCATTCTCGCGAAGAATGTGTCCGTCACGTACAAGGGCGTGAAAATCAATATCATCGACACCCCCGGCCACAGCGATTTCGGCGGCGAGGTGGAGCGCGTGCTCAATATGGCGGACGGCGTCCTCCTGCTGGTGGACGCGTTCGAGGGCTGCATGCCGCAGACGCGGTTCGTGCTGAACAAGGCCCTGGACATGGGCAAGAAGCCCATCGTCGTGATCAACAAGGTGGACAAGCCCAACTGCCGGCCCGACGAGGTGCAGGAAGAGGTGTTCGAACTGATGTTCAACCTGGGCGCCACCGAGGACCAGCTGGATTTCAAGACGGTCTACGGCTCTGCGAAGCAGGGGTGGATGTCCCAGGACTGGCGCAAGCCCACCAATGACATCACCGCCCTCCTGGACACCATCCTGGAGGAAATCCCCGCTCCGGCCGTCGTGGAAGGCACCCCGCAGATGCTCGTGTCCTCCCTGGAATACTCCCCGTACGTGGGCCGGATCGCGGTGGGCCGCGTCACGCGCGGAACCCTGAAGACCGGCATGCCGGTGTCCTTGTGCAAGCGCTACGACATCATCGAGAAGTCCAAGATCAAGCAGGTGATGGTGTTCGAGGGCCTGGGCAAGGCCAATGTGGACGAGGTCCAGTGCGGCGACATCTGCG
>CAMNGM010000116.1 GCA_946538425.1 uncultured Bacteroidales bacterium
CGAACTACCTGTACCGGACCGGGATCGACGTGTTCTGGCGCACCAGCAACTGGGGCGAGCCCCCGGTGCACGCGCGCTCGTACGAGACCATCGGCGACCTTCGGAAGCGGCTCCCCGAAACGGGCGGAAAGTATGACGGCGACCTCCTCGCCGGCCTGAAGGACGAAATCCTCGCGGGCGGCCAGGACCGGGTGTTCGGCGTGCTCCACACCTACACGAACCACGGGCCGTCCTACAACACGAACTATCCGCCGGAGTTCGAGGTGTTCACCCCCGTGAGCAGCACCGTGGAAATGTCCAAGGTGAGCCGGGAAGAGCTGTTCAACGCCTACGACAACAGCATCGTCTACACGGACTGGATCGTCCATTCGGTCATCGACATCGTCCGTGAAACCGGCCGCCGGGGTTGCGTCCTCTTCGTCTCGGACCACGGCGAATCCCTCGGCGAGAACAACCTGTATATGCACGGGGTCCCGTACTCGATGGCCCCCCGCGAGCAGCTGGAAATCCCCTTCGTCGTCTGGACCTCGGACCCATCCCTCCGCCTGAAGGACCTCCCGAAAGTGGGGCAGCATCACGTTTTCCACTCGGTTTTGGACTTTTTCCACGTGGAGAGTCCCATTTTTGACGAGAATTTCAGTATATTTGAAGATTAAGCAAGATTGATTGAGATATGGCATTAGTAGCGATCGTTGGACGCCCGAACGTGGGCAAATCCACCCTTTTCAACCGTCTCGTGGGCATGCGCCAGGCGATTGTCGACGAGACAGCGGGCGTGACCCGCGACCGCCATTACGGCAAGTGCGACTGGTGCGGCACCGAGTTCTCGGTGGTGGACACCGGCGGTTACACCTCCAATTCGGACGACGTCTTCGAGGACGCCATCCGGCGGCAGGTGGTCATCGCCGTGGAGGAGGCCGACGTGGTCCTGTTCATGTGCGAGGCGCAGACCGGCATCACCGACTATGACGCCGAAATCGCGGACCTCCTGCGCCGCTCCAAGAAGCCCGTCGTCCTGTGTGTGAACAAGGTCGATTCGGGCGAGAAGATGTACGACGCGTACGACTTCTACGGCCTGGGCCTCGGTGAGGTGTGGACCATCTCCGCGGCCAACGGTTCCGGCACCGGCGACCTCCTGGACGAGATCGTCCGGGTGCTCCCGAAGGATGCGCCGGAGGAGGACGACCATTCCGACATCCCGCACATCGCCATCGTCGGGCGCCCGAACGTGGGCAAGTCCTCGCTGACGAACGCCCTGCTGGGCGAGGAGCGGAACATCGTGACGCCCGTCGCGGGCACCACGCGGGATTCCATCTCCACCTACTACAACAAGTTCGGCCACGAGTTCATGCTGGTGGACACCGCCGGCATGCGCAAGCGGGGGAAGGTCACCGAGGACCTGGAGTTCTACTCCGTCCTCCGGGCGATGCGCACCATCGAGCATTCCGACGTGTGCATCCTGATGATCGACGCCACCCTCGGGATGGAGGCGCAGGACATGAACATCTTCAACATCATCCAGAAGAACCGCAAGGGCTGCGTCATCGTCGTGAACAAGTGGGACCTCTTCGAGAAGGAGTCCAACACGCTGCGCGACTATACGGAAGCCCTGAAGGCCCGCCTGGCGCCCTTCAATGACATTCCCATCGTGTTCACCTCGGTGGTCAACAAGCAGCGCATCCTGGAGGTGCTGAACGCCGCCGCCCACGTGGCGGAGAACATGAAGCGCCGCATCTCCACCTCCGAGCTCAACGACGCGATGCTCCCCGAGATCGAGAACTATCCGCCGCCGGCCTGGAAGGGCAAGTACATCAAGATCAAGTACGTCACCCAGCTTCCGACCCGCACGCCCCAGTTCGCCTTCTTCTGCAACCTCCCGCAGTGGGTGAAAGACCCGTACAAGCGCTTCCTGGAGAACAAGCTCCGCCAGCACTTCGACTTCACCGGCTGCCCCATCCAAGTGTATACCAGAGCGAAATAGACTATGTTTGACGTGAAGAAAGTGAAGGACGCCTGCGTCCAGTGGATCCGGGACTGGTTCGAGGAGAACGGCCCGGGCTGCAATGCCGTGATCGGCATTTCCGGCGGCAAGGACAGTTCCGTCGTGGCCGGCCTCTGCGTGGAGGCCCTCGGCGTGGACCGCGTGATCGGCGTGACGATGCCCAACGGTATCCAGCCGGACATCCAGGATTCCATCCGCCTTGTCAACCACCTGGGAATCAAGCGCTATGATGTGAACATCGGCGCGGCGTACGACGCCCTGATGACGGAGGTGGAACTCAAGCTCGGGCACGAGGCGTCGGCCCAGACCCGCATCAATATGGCCCCGCGCCTGCGGATGACGGCCCTGTACGCCATCTCCCAGTCCAACAACGGCCGCGTCGCCAACACCTGCAACCTCTCCGAGGACTGGGTGGGCTACAGCACGCGCTACGGCGACGCCGCGGGCGACTTCGCCCCCCTGGGCGGCCTGACCGTGCAGGAAGTCGTCGCCATCGGCAAGGAACTCGGCCTGCCCGTGGACCTCGTGGAGAAAACCCCGTCCGACGGCCTCTGCGGCAAGACCGACGAGGACAACCTCGGGTTCACCTACGCCGTCCTGGACCGCTACATCCGCACCGGCGTGTGCGAGGACCCGGCCACGAAGGCGCTCATCGACCGCAAGCACGTGATGAACCTCTTCAAGCTCAAGCCCATTCCGCACTTTGACCCCGAAATCTGACATGGACACGGCCCGGCGGGAAATATGGATCGACTGGATGCGGGTCTTGGCCTGCTTCCTGGTGATGTTCACGCACAGCTGCGAACCATTCTACCTGGGCGGCGAGGGCTCGCTGATCCTCACCAAGGCCGATGCCGTCTGGGTGTCGGTGCTGAACGTGATTCCGCGGGCTTGCGTGGCGCTTTTCGTCGTCGCCTCCAGCTATCTGCAGTTCCCGCTGCACTATCCCACCGGCGAGTTTTTCCGCCGGCGGGCGGCGCGCATCCTCATCCCCTTCGCCATCTGGTCCGTCGTGTACGCCCTCGTGTGGGGCGAACCCGTGCAGAACTTCAAGGACCTGCTGCTGAACTTCAACTATGCGGCCGGCCACCTTTGGTTCGTGTATATGCTCGTGGGCGTCTACCTGATCATGCCGCTGCTGTCGCCGTGGGCGGAGAAAGTGGGGAAGAAGGAACTCCTGGCGTATCTGGGGATCTGGCTTTTCACGACCGCCATCCCGTTCATCCGCCAATGGGCGGGCGGTCCCGCGCCCGTGATGTACGGCCCGTCCGGCATCCCGAATCCGGCGAAATTTCCCCTCTGGGGCGAGGCCAGCTGGAACACCTACGGCGCGTTCTACTACCTGAGCGGCTTCGTGGGCTACCTTCTCCTGGGGCTGTATTTCCGGAAATTCGTCGGCAAGCTTTCCTGGGGGAAGACCCTGGCGTGGGCCGTCCCGCTGTTCCTTGCGGGCTTCTCCATCTGCAACGCCGGCTTCCTGACCCGCGTCTGGGCGGATTCCAAGGGCGTTTTCCCGATCGAGGGGCCTGTCGGTCTGGCGGCCCTGTGGGAGGGGCCCTGGCTGAATGACACCCTGGGCGTGGCCCTGATGGCCGTCGCCTGGGTCCTGCTGCTGCGGAAGATCGAGCGGGGCGGCAAGTTTTACGAACACGTCCTGCTCCCGGTCTCCAAGGCCAGCTATGGCATGTACTTGTGTCACCTGCTTCTCCTGAGCGTGGTTTCCGGCTGGATCCGGAATGCGCTCGGCCTGGGCGCGGACGGCGTCCTGGGCATCTGGACGACGCCGGTGCAAATCTTCGCGATCGCCCTCCTTTCCTTCTGCGGCACGGCGCTTTTCTGCGTGCTGGTGCAAAGGATTCCGAAGGTGGGGAAGTGGTTGATCGGCTAACCTTCTGAATATGGCAAGGGACTATCTGGAACTGGCCGAGCTGCTCGCGCGCGTGAGGGAAGGGGTCGAGGACGCTTTCCCGGGGCGCTATTGGGTGAAGGCGGAAATCGGTTCCTGGAGTCCCCGGGCCAACGGACACTGCTACCTGACCCTGACTCAGAGCGACCGCGGGAAGCCCGTGGCCGACATCCGGGCGATGATCTGGAAATGGAATTTCCCGCAGCTGAAGGCCTTCTTCGAGCAGGAGTCCGGCCAGCCGCTGCAGTCCGGCATCACGGTTCTCGTGCGCGTGCAGGTCAGTTTCAGCGAGATGTTCGGGATGTCCCTGTTCATCGACGACATCGACCCGGCCTTCACGGTGGGGGAGCAGGCGCTGGCGAAGAAGAGGACCATCGAGAAGCTCACCGCCGGCGGTTACCTGGAGATGCAGCAGGAACTCGCGATTCCGCGCCTGCCGTACCGTCTGGCCGTCATCACGTCCAAGACTGCGGCGGGGTACGGCGATTTCCGGCGGCACCTGCTGGAAAACGAGGCGGGCTACGCCTTCCGGCTGGACCTGTACGAAGCCCTGATGCAGGGCGAGCAGGCGCCGGCGTCCCTCATCTCCGCCCTCGCTCAGGCGCAGGCGCATCCCTGCGACGCCATCCTCATCCTGCGCGGCGGCGGCTCGGAAATGGACCTGGCCTGTTTCGACGACTATGACCTGGCGGTGGCCATCGCCACCTGCGCGACACCGGTGGTGACGGCCATCGGCCACGACCGCGACTTCCACATCGCGGACCTCGTGGCGAACCGCTCCGTGAAGACGCCCACGGCCCTGGCGGACCTCTTCCTGGACGCCTACGCCGCGGAGGACGCCCTGCTGGACGCCCTGCAGGCCCGTGTCCGCCGTGCGGTCGCCGACCGGGTGAACGGGATGGTCCGCAAGGTCGATTCCCTCGCGCAGCGGCTCCGCTTCGCGGCCGGCGCGCGCATCGACCGGGCCCGCGCGGCCCTGGACCTGAAGGAAGCCCTCATCAAGGCGTCCGACCCGCGGAAGATCCTGTCGATGGGCTACGCCCTCGTGACGGGCGGGGACGGCAAGGTCCTCAAGAGCGCGGCGCCGGT
>CAMNGM010000117.1 GCA_946538425.1 uncultured Bacteroidales bacterium
TCCCAGGGCATATACAGGGACATCGAGTTGCCGGTGTTCAGGGGCTCGTTCTGGAGCGTGACGCCCATCACCCGATACCCCCGCTTCTGCATTTCCTGCACCCACTTGACGAAATAGTCGGCATAGTCGGCGTAGTATTTCGGATTCAGGCGGCCGGAAGTCCAGCTGTTGAACGCGTTTCCGTTCCCCTGGAGATCCATCTTCATCCAGCGCGGGCAGCTCCACGGGGAGCCGATGATCTGCACGGCCGGGTTGATCCGGTAGATCTCGTCCAGGATCGGGAACAGGAACTGCTTCTCGCTCTCATGGACGGCGAAGTTCGCCATCCCCTCCTTGTCGCACCAGGTGTACTCGTCCATCGAAAAGTCCGAGCCTCCGATGCAGACGCGGATCAGCGAAGAGCCGGCGCCCGTGGTGGGGCTGAAGAGTTCCGTCAGGAGCTTCGTCCGGTCTTCCTGGCTCATCTTCAGGAGGTTGTAGCAGGAAGCCTGGGTGATGGCGAGACCGAAACCGTCGATGGTCTGGAAGGTCTCGTCCGTGAAGCGGACGACGTTCGGCGACATCGTGGACGCCTTCCCGAAGGCGACGCCGGACTTCTCGAAGTCGCGGGTCTTGTCGAAGGTCGTCGTCCACAGAGTCGCGTCGTAGACCTCTGCCGGCGGTTCCGGCTTCGGGTCAGGGTCCGGGTCCGTCGACGGCACCGGGTCCTTGCCCCCGCAGGAGCAGGAGCAGAGGGCGAACAGGCCGACGATGGCGTATAAGGATATCTTCTTCATATCAATAACCGGCATTCTGGCTCATGTTCGGGTTGGCGTCGAGGGCCGTCGTCGGAACCGGCAGGAAGAGGCGGGTCTCGGTGAGGGGCTTGCGCTGCTGCCAATAGGGATCCTTGGCGTTCATACTGTCGTGGACCTCGTAGATCCGGTCGTGGCGCGCGAGGTCGAAGAAGCGGAAGCCTTCGAAGGCCAGCTCCAGGCGGCGCTCCTTGAGGATCGCGTCGATGGCGGCGTCCTGGCTGGCCGGGACCGCGATCGCGGCGAGCTTCGCGCGGGTGCGCACCTTGTTCACGTACTCGGTCGCGCCGGCGAGGTCGCCCGTGCAGGCAAGGGCCTCGGCGTGAAGGAGATAGATCTCCGCCAGGCGCATCACGAGGATGGAGGACACGTTCGTGGGCATCTTGTGCATAAACGCATAGTTGTCGGACGGATAGTAGTTGCTCCAGCCGCAGGAATCCCACACGATGGACGCCTTGTAGCGGACCTCGTCGCCTTCCTTCTGGAAGGCCTCGATCAGGTCGCGGGACGGCGTGGTCCACTTGGCCCAGGAATAGCTGTCGTTCGGGCTGTAGGCGTTCCGGTGGTACATCATATACACCCAGTTGCCGCTGGCCTTGTTGGTCCACTGGACCTCGAAGATGGACTCCGGAGAGTTGCGGTAGGCGTCGTTGTCGTCATAGCTCCAGAGCTTGCCGTATTCGGGCTCCAGGGAGAATCCCATTCCCTCGATCTGGTTGCAGTACTGGATGACCTTGTTCCAGTCGCGGATGGGCTTCTCGGCATAGATGCGGGCCAGGAGGCCGTAGGCGAAGGCGTCGGACATCAGCATCTTGTTGGACGGATTGGACTTCGGCGCGTACTGGGCGGCCCAGGTGAGGTCCTCCACGAGCTGCGTGTAGACATCGTTCATCGGCGTGCGGTCCGGATAGTAGAGCGGATACACCTCCTCCACGTTCTCGACGGTGATGGTCGGCGGGATCTCGAGGACCATCGGGGCGTCGCCCCAGAGCTGGGTGAGGCGGAAGAAGCAGAACGAACGCCAGATGAGGGCCTCGGCCTTCCACTGGTCGCGCTCGGTCGTGGACATCGAGCTGTCCTCGGCCTGGATGCGGTCCACGTTGCAGATGATCTGGTTCGCATTGGAGACCTGGGTCTGGTACCAGTTCCAGTCACGGGTGATGTTCTTGTTGGAGCCGTCCTGCTTGTTGGCTTCCAGGGACATGATCTCGGCCGTATTGGTGCCGCAGTAGGCGTTGTCGGCGCGGGTCTCGGAATAGACGAGCCAGTCTTCGAGGCCCATCTCCTGGATGTCCTTCACCCAGCTGTTGTAGAGGGAGTTCCGCAGGCTCTCCATGTCGGAGCGCTTGGTGTACTGGGAGGCGGTCTCCTCGGAGTCGCCGGAGGTTTCCACGTTGCCCTTGTTGAAGGAAGTCGGGGAATACAGGTCCAGGTCGCAGGCAGTCAGGGCGAAAATGGCGGCGATGGCCAGGATAGTATTGATCTTTTTCATATTGCTGCCGGTTTAGAAGTCGATGTTCACGCCGAAGATGGCGGTCTTCACGTTCGGATAGGTGCCGTAGTCGATGCCCATGTTAGTGGCGCTGGAATACTGGCTCATTTCAGGGTCGTAACCCGTGTACCTGGTGAAAGTCAGGAAGTTGGAGAGGGTCACGTAAGGCTGGATCTTCGCGATGTTCAGCTTGCGCAGGAACTTGCCCTGGAAGTCGTAGGACAGGGTGATGTTCTTCACCTTCAGGTAGGAACCGTCCTCGATCCAGTAGTCGGAAGGCTTCGCGTTCCAGTTCTCGCCGGCCTTGGGGATGTCGGTGATCTGGCCGGGGATCCGCCAGCGGCGGACGACGCTGTGCAGCTGGTTCGCGCCGTTCTGCATCCCCATCATGTCCACCTTGGACACGTTGAAGATGTCGTTGCCGTAGGAACCGGTCACCAGGATGCTCAGGTTGAAGCCGTAAAAGCGGAAGTTGTTGGTCATACCGCCGATGAACTTCGGGTTGGCGTCGCCGATGTACTGCTTGTCCGCGTCGGTGATGTCGCCGTCGCCGTTCAGGTCCTCGTACACCAGCAGGCCCGTCTCCGGGTCCACGCCGCCGGTGACCTTGTAGCCCCAGAACTTGGACAGGGCCTCACCGGGCGTCATCCGGACGATGTTCTCGCCGATGCGCTCGGGATTCACATAGTAGTACACCTGCTGGAGCTGGAGGCTCTCGAGCTTGTTGCGGTTCAGGGAGAGGTTGAAGTCGGTCGTCCACTCGAAGTTCTTCCGGGCGACGTTCACCGTGTTCAGGGCGAACTCGACACCCCAGTTCGACATCGCGCCCTCGTTGCGGAAGATGCTCGGGTTCGGGGCCGGGAGGGAGACGTTCATCAGCAGGCCGTCCGTCTTCTTGTAGTAGGCGTCCAGCGCGAGGGTGATGCGGCTCTGGAAGAGGCTCGCGTCGATACCCACGTTCGTCTGCGTGGTGGTTTCCCAGGTCAGGTACTTGTTGCCGAAGTTGGACTTGCCGCCGATGGAAGGGGTCGCATAGGCGTATTCCTCGTTCGTCCAGTCATAGTAGGTGGTGCCGTAGGTCTGGACCCAGGCGTAGTCGCCCAGGCCGGACTGGTTGCCCTGCTGGCCCCAGCCCGCGCGGAGCTTGAGGTCGTTCAGCCAGGAGACGTCCTTCAGGAAGTCCTCGCCGGTGAGGCGCCAGGCGGCGGAAGCGGAAGGGAAGTAGCCCCACTTGTGGCCCGGAGCCAGCTTGGAGGAACCGTCCGCGCGGAAGTTCACCGTGAGGTAGTACTTGCTGTCGTAGTTGTAGGCGACACGGCCGAGGTAGGACATGATGGCCCACTGGGCCCAGCCGGTGCTCTGGCCGCGGAGGCCGCCCTTGTTGCCGCCGCCGAGGCCCCAGATCTTGTCGTAGTACTCGGGGTTGAAGTTGCTGCGGGAACCGCTGAGCTGCTGCCAGTCGGAGGTGGTGGCGGAGGTGCCGGCCATCACGTCCAGGTTGTGCTTGCCCGCGAAGGTGTCCTTGTAGGAGAGGATGTTGTCATAGATCATCCGGCGGTCGTCGCTGCGGGTGTCCGTCGCCTCGCCGTGCTGGGTGCGGCCGTACTGGGTCTGGACCGGGTCCAGGTAGGACCAGCTGTGGACCCAGCGACGGTCCATCGAGACCGTGCTCTTGAAGTTCAGCTTCTTGGAGAAGTTGATCTGCGCGTAGCCGGTGAGGATGGCGCGGTCGGTGGTGTCGAAGTTGTTCTCGCTGCGGGCCATATTCTCGGCCGGGGTGGTGTAGCCGCCCAGGCCGTAGAAGCTGTCGTAGTACTGTTTGGGGTTCTCCGGATCCCACACCGGCGCATAGGTCGGGGAGTTGATGACGGAGAGGACGACGCCGGCGCGGTTCGCGCCCGTACCGGAGATGATGCCGTTGTTCTTGTAGTTGGAGTAGGCCACGTTGGCGCCCACGGTGAGCCACTTGTACATATCTACGTCGAAGCTCGCGCGGACGTTGTACCGGCGGGCGTAGGCCACCTTGATGATACCCTGCTCGTCGGAGTAGCCGCCGCCGATGTAGTAGCGGAACTTGTCACCGCCGCCGGAAACGCCCAGCTGGTAGTTCTGGGTGATGCCGGTCTTGTAGGTGTAGTCGAACCAGTCGGTCTCGTCCTTGAGGCCGGCGGGGACATTGATGTTGAACTCCTTGGCGTATTCGCGGTACTCGTCGACATTGAGCACCTCATAGGAGCGCGTCACGTTGGAGATACCGGCATAGGCGGTGAAATTCACCTTCGGGGCCTGGCCCCGGCCGCCCTGCTTGGTGGTGATGAGGACGACGCCGTTCGCGGCGCGGGAGCCGTAGATGGCGGCGGAGGAGGCGTCCTTGAGGATCTGCATCGTCTCGATGTCGTTCGGGGAAAGGTACGCGATGGCGTAGGAACCTTCGCCCACGGGAACGCCGTCCACGACGTACAGCGGGTCATTGGAAGAGGCGATGGAGCTGTTGCCGCGGACGCGGACCGTCATACCGGAGCCCGGAAGACCGGAGGTCTGCTGGACCTGGACGCCGGCCACCTTGCCCTGGATGAGGCCGGAAGCCTCGGAAACGGGCCGGAGGGCGGCATCCTCGGTGGAAACGATGGAAACGGCCGTGGTGAGGTCCTTCTTGCGGACGGAGCCGTAGCCGATGGCCACGAC
>CAMNGM010000118.1 GCA_946538425.1 uncultured Bacteroidales bacterium
ACCGCCGCCTCCGCCATCGGCTTCTGGTTCACCCACGAGGCCCACAGCGGCGAGAACTGGCAGAACTTCGCCGTCTCCGTCGATGAGATCGAGCGCAAGACCGGCTTCAACTTCTTCGCCAACCTCCCGCCCTCGGTCGAAGCCTCGGCTGAGACAAATACCAATTGGAATACGTTCAAGAGCTTCTAAGTGTCGATGGTGGTCCCAACGGAGGACCACCATCGGCAGTAAAGGGGTAAAAACGCCGAAGGTGGTCCAGGACATGGACCACCTTCGACATTGTCTGCCGTCCCGGAGCGCTACAACCCCCAGTCGGACGCGCTGAAGGTATTCTTCGGGGCGTTGGGAACGTTCGGGAAGTAGGTGACGCCGGTGATGCGTTCCAGGTCCGCGACGGACATCATCTCGCGGGAGGTGACATCCTGGCCCTTGAGGGAATTGGTGTGCGTCCTGACGAAGGCCGCGCACTTCAGTTCGGACGCGGAGCAATCCTTCAGGGCCTTGCCGGAATTCCCCTTCTTGGTGCGGAGGAGGACGTAGTAGAACATCGTGGGCTGGGAAACGTCGTTGCGGCTGCCGAAGCTGATGGTCTTCGGGGTGGCCGTCATCCCGTATCCGTCGGTGTATTTGTCGAAGTAGCAGCCCACGACCTCATACAGCGTGTCGGCGCAGACCTGCGTGTCCACATAGTCCTCGAGGATGTTCCATCCGCCGCCGCCAGTGTTGAAGCCGGAGGAGAGCTGCGGGGCGATGTTCGTGTAGTAGAAGACATCGCGGTTGGTGGCTTTGGTGGAAGTCCGCTCGGCCGACCCGAGCATATGTCCCTTGTTGCAGCCGCCGCCGGTGCTCTTGGAGGAGTACTGGATATTGGAGGGGATGTCCGGGTCCGCACGGTAGGAGTCGTTTCGACCGGCACTGCCCACATACATAGAGTGCCTGGGCGCCGCCACCCACAGCGGGCAGTGGTACTTGGAACTGTAGCACACGGTGTAGCTGCGCGCCGTCTTGCCGCCGGGGCCCTTTTCGCCGCCGGAGCACAGATGGATGGCGTAATACTGCGTGGGGTCGGTGGCGTTCACCCGGTACTGGCCGTTCTTCCGGATTTTCATTACCGGAGTCTCGTACCAGCCGGGCTGGTCACCGCCGATGACGATCTCGCCGGCCGGGGTGGTAAAGCTCTTGACCTCGCCGTAGTAGAACTTGTATTCGCCATTCTCCCATACCGCGATGTAGGCCCGATAGTAGTAGGTATGTCCGGCGCCGAGACCGTCGATGGTGACATTGAACGCGCCGTTATTAAGATAGTTGGCCTGCCAGTCCTCATTGAGGTTGGAGGCGGAGAGGCCCCACTCGACACCACCGTAGGTAGGCGTGCCGGTGTATGTGGCGGAAAGCGTGGCCTCGGTCTGGGTCACATTGGACGACCCGCCCGTGGTCACCGTCGGCTCCACCGGCGTCGGATCCGTGCCGCTGCCGCCGCCGGATGCCGTGCCGTCCAGTTTGAAGAACGTGACATCCTTCTGTGCACTGGTATAGCACCGGAACTGCTTGGAACTGGCGTTGAATTGCAGGAAGCGGGTGGGGTACTCGACATTGTAGGCGCGGATGACTCCATTGGTCGTCCGGAAGGTCCAGCGGTAATTGTCCGTAGGGTCGGCTGTGCTCTGGTTCAGGGCGTTGCTGCTGGAATTCAATCCATAATACTTGTCGCCCATCTTCATTGAATAACCCGAACCGGACGGCTCGATGCGGATGTTATAGGCCTTGGCACTCTCGTAGGGAATCTTCCCGTCCGTGATGGTGACAGAGGCGTGCGTTCTCGCATCCCCGTCGCTGTCCAGCACCAACTTGTCCGCCTCATACACGATCAGATAGTCTCCCGTCCAGTCCGTCGGAGCGCTGGTGACCTTCACGTAATATTCGCCGACCGGGGCAGTCGGGGTTTTCATGGCGCCCTGCATACTGATGCCCAACACGTTGCGTGCGTTCCGGGAGAAGGTCTTGGAGATATTGGAGAAGACTTTCCGGTAGGTGGCCTTGTCGGTGGTGACCGTGACCGTGAGCTCGGTCAGCTCCACCGGGAACACGCTCACCCAGAACTCCAGGTTGCCGGAGGCATCGGCGGAAAGGTGGTCCGCCAGGACGGTCACGCGGGGGACACCGGCGGTTGCGAAGTCGAGCGGATTGGCCAGGTCGACGATGATGTCGCCCGTCAGCTCGGCCCCGTTCTGGCCCTGCAGGACGATGCTCTGCACCGTCTCGCCAGATTCGAGCCCCAGATTCTTGAGGGTGATGTCGGCGTGGGCCGTCAGGCGGGTCCATTTGAGGGGAACCGGATCGGCGGGGAGGCTCCGCCAATCATCGACGGAGTCGCCGGCGAGAAGGTCCGCCGCCGGGTCGTAGGAGTCCGCGGTCGGCTTCTGAATCTCGGGAACGGTTGTGTAGACGTCCGGGGCGTCGAAGGCCTCCGACCCGCTGACGGCCGGATGGACGGCATAGAAGTGCCAGGCGCCGACGGGTGCGGGGTCGAAGTTCCCCGGCACGACGAAATGCGCCGTCGGACCGCCCTCCGACAGGGGATTGGACGCGTACAGCCCCATCCAGTCATCGCTGACGGTATAGGCCATACTGATGGCGTCGCCGGCCGTCCATTCGATCGTTCCGCCGGTCCAGCCGGTGCGGGTTGCGGGATTCGCGGAGGTGAATTCCAGGGCGCCTGCGAGGACCTCGGTGTGTTTCTGGCATCCGAACAGGGCCAGGGCTGCCACGGCAGCCATCCAAAACATCTTCTTCATAGCGCTAGTCCAGGTCTCCAAGGTCGATGCCCGGGTCATAGCCGTCATCGGCCCTGTCCCACCCGGATGTCTGGAGCAAGGCCTGCTCGAACCGGATGTCCAGGACGCGGAGCGCCGGTTCGACGTATTGCTTGGGGTTTTTCATATCGTGCATAGGTTTGCAAAAACTATTCCTCCCACACCAGGTAGGCGGAAACGAGCCAATGGTTCATCTTGTCCCCGTCGATGGGTTGCGCCCCGGGGATCGAGATGGTGAAACGGTGCATCCCGGCGGCGAGCTCGCCGAGCGGGACGTCGTGCGGCTCGGCCTGCGAGCCGGGGCACCAGCCGGAGCGGGAGAGGTCGGAGGAGGCGATCTCGCGGATGACATCGTCCGGGCTCAGCGGCGTGCGGGGGCCGTCCCGCCGGGTGACGACCGGCTGGCCGTTGCGGAGGTACCAGATGCCGGACGTGGGGTTGTACAGGCGGAAGGACGAGCAGTCGGTGCGCCAGGGGATGAAGTCCAGGACGGTTTCGCCGTCCATCGACAGGATGTTCTCCTGCTTGGTGAACTCGTCGCCCTCGCTATGGCCGCCGTGGCCTGTCACGATGTACCGCAGGGAGGCATTGGACGCGAACTTCGGGAGCTCGAAATCCACCGTCAGGTCCTTCCGGGCGAAGATGTCGGGATACTCCTGGCCGACGTAATAGACCGTGTTCACGAGCGGGGTGACGTGTCCGCGGGGGATGGGTTCGTACTTGCACTCGTCCTCCTTCACGTCGATGTCGACACTCGCCAGATAGCCTTCGGCGGTCCAGGTGTCGATGAAGACGCCCACCCAGGCCTCGCCCTTGAGGAGGGGGTAGAGGTCGGTGATGTCGGCCTCCCAGACGGCCTCGGGGGCCCATTCGTCGATATAGACGGGCTTCCGGGACGCGTAGGTGGCGGTGTCGCGGCGGCTGTAGTAGCCTACGCCGAAGGGCGTCATAAATCGCATCAGCTCCACCGTGGGTGCGAAGTCGGGCCCGGGGACCGTGCCCACGAGCTTCTCGTACCGGGTGGAATCCACCGCCGGCCAGGAGGCCTCGCCTTTGGCGACGGACAGGATGTTCGCTTTCGGACCGTTCGCCGGGATGACGAACACGGAGCCGGACTTGTCCCAGCGGTCGCCGTCGGACTCCACGCGGACGGTGAGTTTCACGGCCACTTTCCGCTTGTAGTCGGGCAGCTGGATTTTCTTGAGGATGATGCGTCCGTTCGTGAGGTGGACGATACCGTCCGCATCGGCGTCCGTGAAACCGCCCAGGCTGTCCGGCAGGAACTGGACGTGGGCGTGGTCGAACACGGTGAGGTGCGTGTCGCCGACGGCGCGGTAGGTGCGGGCGCAGGAAACGGTGAGGATGATGGCCGCAAGGCCGAGGATGAAGTATTTTCTCATAGTTCGTCAGTTGGCGGTGATGACCTGGCCGGCGCCCTTGTACAACTTCACGGGGCCGTCCAGCAGGATGGCGAGGACCGTGATGCCCGGGTCCAGCGCCTGCTCCGGGACGTCGATCTCCAGCAGGCCGGGGATCTCGTTCCAGTAGACCTTGTTGTAGACTTTGTAGTTGAGCATATGGCCGCTCCCGACCACCCAGACGCGCTGGACCTGGTTCATGATGCCCTTGATCTCCACGGCGCCGTTCGGACGGTAGGGGAGGTACACGTACAGGATGTCGCCGGCCTGGTTCAGGGTGGTGTAGCCGGGGGCGAAGCCGGCGGGGATGCCCGCCCGGGTGCCGTAGACGGCCTCTTTGTGCTTGCGGGTCCATCGGCCCAGCTCCTTCAGGACGGCCACCTGCTCCTCCGGGATGGTCCCGTCCGCGCGGGGACCGATGTCCAGCAGGAGGTTCCCGCCCATCGACAGGCAGTCCACGAAGGTCTTGAGGACCATCTGCGGGGTCTTGAAGTTGAGGTCCGTGTGCTGGAAGCCCCAGGAGTCGTTGATGGTGTAGCACAGCTCCCA
>CAMNGM010000119.1 GCA_946538425.1 uncultured Bacteroidales bacterium
GTCCGCCGAGCTCAGGGCCCGGTCGCCCAGCAGGGCTTCCACGTGGGCGACTTTGTCGGCGGGGAGGAGGCCGGCGTGGAAGGAGTCCACGCCGACGGCGGCGGCGACGGCCGCCGCGATGTCGGCCTCGTCGCCCGTGAGCATCACGGTCCGGCGGACGCCGGCGCGATGCAGGGCGGCCACGGCCTCCGCCGCGTCGGCCTTGACCCGGTCGGAGATGACGATGTGCCCGGCGTAGACCCCGTCGATGGACACGTGGATGACCGTGCCCGTGAGTTCGCAGGGATGCGAAGCGGCCCCTTCCCGGGCCATCAGCTTTTCGTTGCCCACGGCGACGCGTTTCCCGTTGACCGTCGCAACGATCCCGTGGCCGGCGGTCTCGACGACGTCGGTGATGACGCAGTCGTCCTGCTCGTCGGGATAGGCATTGCGCAGCGCGGCGGCGATGGGGTGCGTGGAGTGGCGCTCCACGTGGGCGGCCAGGTGCAGAAGTTCCTTCTCGTCAATGAGTTCGGGATGCACGGCCGTCACTTCGAAGACCCCTTCCGTGAGCGTTCCGGTCTTGTCGAAGACCACGGTCCGGACGCGGCTGAGCGTGTCCAGGAAGCCTCCGCCCTTCACGAGGATGCCCTTCCGGGAGGCCCCGCCGATGCCGCCGAAGAAAGTGAGCGGCACGGAGATCACGAGGGCGCAGGGGCAGGACACCACCAGGAACATCAGCGCCCGGTAGATCCACGTGGCCCATTCGCCCGTCACCAGCGGCGGGACGACCGCCAGCAGGACCGCCAGCCCCACCACGATGGGCGTATAGACCTTCGCGAACTTGGTGATGAAGCTCTCGCTGCGGGACTTGCGCTCCGCGGCGTTCTCCACCAGGTCCAGGATCTTCGAGGCCGTGGACTCGCCGAACGCCTTCGTCGCGCGGACCCGCAGCACGCCCGACAGGTTCACGCAGCCGGACAGGACTTCGTCGTCCGGGCCGATGCTCCGGGGCACGCTCTCGCCCGTCAGGGCGACCGTGTCCAGGTTCGAGCGGCCCTCCAGGACGACTCCGTCCATCGGCACCTTCTCCCCGGGCTGGATGACGACGGTCTCGCCGGGCGCGACCGTCTCGGGCGCGACCGTCACGAGGGCGCCGTCCCGTTCCACGTGGGCCGTATCGGGCCGGATGTCCATCAGATGGGCGATCGATTTCCGGCTGCGTCCTTCCGCGATGCCCTCGAACAGCTCGCCCACCTGGAAGAACAGCATCACGAACACCGCCTCGGGGAACTGCGTCTCGGCTCCCGGCAGGAAGCCGATGGCGAGCGCGCCGATCGTGGCGACGGACATCAGGAAATCCTCGTCCATCGCCTCGCCGTGCGCCAGCGCCTCGGCCGCTTCCTTCAGCGTCTCCCATCCGACGATCAGGTAGGGGACCAGGTAGATGAGCAGGTAGGCCCATACCGGCCAGTCCGTCTTCTTCTCGAGGAGGACCGCCGCGGCGAGCAGCACGGTCGCCAGCGCAATCTTGAGGATGCTCTCCTTGACGCCGCCCTCTTCGTGGTGGTGATGGTGCTCGTGGTCGTGCCCAGGGTGCTCGTGGTCATTCCCGGGATGTTCGTGCTCCTCGTGCCCGTGGCAATGCTCGCAGGCTTCTTCGTGATGATGGTGATGGTCTTCGTGTATCATGGTTTCGTTCATTTTCCGAGGACAAAGATACTCCGCCCCGCGTGCAACCGGGTTGCAATATTCGCGGGGAATGGCTAACTTGCAACACTTAAACTTGAAAAGAAATGCGTAAGAACGCCGTCTGGTGCATTCCCTGCACCTTTTTCCTGATCGCTTGCGCCCTGAATCTCATCGGTTGCATCCTGGTGACGAACCTGTCCGAAGTCGTGAAGCCGGCCCTCCTGCCGCTGCTCTCCGCCACCACGCTGGCCTACCTGCTCGGCCGGGACGCGCCCGATTACCGGCCGGTCGGCCTGCTCGTCGCGGCGCAGCTTTTCGGCTGCGCGGGCGACGTCCTCCTCATTCCGGACGGCTTCCCGTTCTTCGCAGGCGGCATCGCCGCCTTCCTGGTCGGCCACATCTTCTATATGTCCCTGCTCGGCGGGCAGTCCTGGAAGGGCCTGACCCTGTGGCAGTGGGCCATCTCGGTCTTCGCGATGGCCGCCATCGTGCTGGGCCTGGTGAAAGCCATCGGCATCGAAGGCGCGCTGTTCTGGCCGATGACGGTTTATGGATTCGTGCTGATGCTGCTCGTCTTCAGCGCCCTTGCGGGCGTGCTCCGCATGCCCCGCGGCAGCCGCGCGACCTGGTGGATCCTCCTCGCCGGCGCCCTCCTTTTCACCTTCTCCGACGCCTGCATCGCGATGGGCACCTTCGGCGTGATGACCTTCGCCCTCCGCCATTTCGTGGTGATGATGACCTACCTGGCCGCGCAGTCGCTGCTGGCGGTCGGGGGAGTGCGTCTGATACTGGGGAGATAGATTCTCACGTCGGTCTTCGACCTCCTCAGAATGACAAAAGTTATCGTTTGTCATTCCGAGCGAAGCGAAGGAATCTCATTCCTTGTTCTTCGTGTCGATGCAGATCGTCACGGGTCCGTCGTTGACCAGGGAGACTTGCATATCGGCGCCGAAGGTGCCGGTCGGGACCGGCTTGCCCAGCGCCTCCGACAGGGCGGCGCAGAAGCGCTCGTACAGGGGAATGGCCACTTCGGGCCGCGCGGCGCGGATGTAGGCCGGCCGGTTGCCCTTCTTCGTGGAGGCCAGCAGGGTGAACTGGCTGACGACGAGGACGTCGCCGCCGGCGTCGCGCACGTCGACGTTCATCACCCCGTCCGCATCGTCGAAGATGCGCAGGGCGGCGACCTTCTTCACGAGCCAGTCGATGTCTTCGGCCCCGTCCTCATAGCCGATGCCCAGGAGCACGAGGAGGCCCGGGCCGATGGCGGCCGTCACCGTGCCGGAAATGGACACGGAGGCCTCCAGGACGCGTTGGATGACGACTCTCATAGGTGTTCGGCGAGTTTCGGCAGCAGGCCGTAGTCGGCCGGGAGCCAATGGACGGACGGCAGCTCGTCGGCGGAAAGCCAGCGCGCCGCTTCGTGTTCATTCAGGTGCGGCGCCTCCCCGTCCAGCGCGCACAGGAAACAATGCATCGTGAGGTGGAATTCGGGATAGTCCCATTCGACGGTGTCCAGCAGCTCGCCGACCTGGATGGAACAGGAGAGTTCTTCGGAGATTTCCCGGCGCAGGGCGTCCTCCCGGCTTTCGCCGGGCTCCATCTTCCCGCCGGGAAACTCCCACCAGTCCTTCCAGGGTCCGTAGCCCCGCTGGGTGGCGAAAACGCGGCCCTCCCGGACGATGAGGGCCGCGACGACTTCGATCCGTTTCAAGGGTTTACAGCTCGATGACCAGGTCCTCGAGGGGCTTGCGCTCTCCGTGCAGCTCCGTGGGCTTGCCTTCGCCGGCGGCGGGATGGCCGATGGCGAGGAGACCGTAGATGCCGTGCTCCCGGGTCTCGGGAATCATTTCCCGGATCTTGCCGGGGTCGAAGTCCCAGATCCACATATTCGCGAGGCCCACGTCCGTGGCGGTGAGCATCAGGTGCGTGAGGACGACGGCGGCGTCGGTCTTCGCGGCGTTGATGCCGTCGTACGGGCGCACCCAGGCTTCCTCGTTCCGGCAGCCGACGATGAGGACCACCGGCGCGCCGTAGCAGGGATGCACCTGGTGCAACTTGGCCAGGGCCTCTTCGCTCTTGACGACCCAGATGCGGGCCGGCTGCTTGTTCGCGGCCGACGGGGCCATCCGGCCGGCGTCCAGGATCATCTGGAGCTTGGCTTCGGAGACGGGGTGGTGGTTGAAGGCGTGGCAGGAGTAACGGCTTTCCAGGATCTGCATAAACGCGTCGGAGCCGTATTTGTACTTCTTGATCTGGTGCTCCATATCGGAGAAGGCGGCGCGGTGGGTGATCTTGGAAAGGTCGGTGAGTTTTCGCAGAAGTTTGTTCATCGGGTCACAGTTTTTCGTGTTGGGGACAAGATAATAAAAAAACGGGAAAAATATTGCTATCTTTGTAGGAAACGGCGAAAAGATGGTGGGATGGGCAAAAAAAGTTTGGCTTTTCTACCGGGATGGTTTCCGCAACCAGACCTGGGGTCGCCCGCTCATCTGGCTCGTCGTGCTGAAGTTCTTCATCCTGTTCGCGATCCTCCGCGTCTTCTTCTTCCGGCCCGCCCTGGCCGGCAAGACCGACGCCGAGAAGAGCGAGACCGTGGGGGAGAACCTCACCCGCAACCGAGAGAACACTGAAACTTATAACCTGGCTGAGAAACAATGGAAACAGTCCTCTGGTCCCGACTCCAGTTTGCCATGACTGCCGCCTACCACTGGCTCTTCGTCCCCCTGACGTTGGGCCTGGCGTTCGTGATGGCCATTATGGAGACCCTGTACGTTGTCAAGAAAGACAACTTCTGGCGTAAGACCGCCCAGTTCTGGATGAAGGTCTTCGCCATCAATTTCGCCGTGGGCATCGCCACCGGCATCATCCTGGAATTCGAGTTCGGCACGAACTGGAGCAACTACTCCTGGTTCGTGGGCGACATGTTCGGCGCGCCGCTCGCCATCGAAGGCATCCTGGCCTTCTTCATGGAGGCGACCTTCTTTGCCGTGATGTTCTTCGGCTGGAACAAGGTTTCCAAGCGGTTCCACCTGGCATCGA
>CAMNGM010000120.1 GCA_946538425.1 uncultured Bacteroidales bacterium
CGCTGGGCGGCGGTGCCGTGGGTGAAGGATTCCTCGACGGCGTAGCCCTGGGCTTTCTTCTGGAGGTAGTCGTCGCCGATCTTGGAGGCGCAGTTGACGGCTTCCATCAGGTCGCCGTCCTCCAGCGAGCCGAACATCTGGCTCTCGTAGTGGCCCCAGACGCCGGCGTAGAAGTCCGCCTGGAGTTCGATGCGCACGCTCACGCGGTTCGCGTCGGCCTTGTTCATCCGCGCCATCTGCTGATGGGCCTGGCCCAGGGTGCCGAGCAGGTTCTGCACGTGGTGGCCCACCTCGTGGGCGATGACGTACGCGTAGGCGAAGTCGCCGTCGGCCCCGAGCTGCTGCCGCATGGTGGAGAAGAAGCTCAGGTCGATGTACAGTTTCTCGTCGCCGGAGCAGTAGAACGGGCCCATCGCGGCCTGTCCCGTGCCGCAGGCGGTCGCGGTGGCGCCGGAATACAGGACGAGGGTCGGCGCCCGGTACGTGCCGATGCCGGCCTCGCGGAAATAGGCGCTCCACACGTCCTCGGTGGAGGCGAGGATCTGGCGGGAGAACTTGGCGAGGGCCTCGTTCTCGGGCGTGGGTTCGTAGGTGCTTTGCTGGGTGGTCTGCATCCCGCCGGAATTGATGACGCTCTTGACCACGTCTCCGAGGGAGCCGCCCTGCAGGAGCACGATCAGGGCGATCAGGGCGACGCCGCCCAGGCCCAGTCCTGCGGCGGTGCCGCCGCTCATTCCTCTGCGGTCTTCCACATTGGAACTTTCCCGTCTTCCATCAAGTCTCATAGTGTGTGATTATTTTAAGATTTGTTCGATTCGTCCGAGTTCCCCGTCCACCGGGGCGGGCCGGATGCCCAGCAGCTTGCAGAGCATCGGGTACAGGTCGATGTTCTTGAAGGCGGCGATGCGCCCCGCCTCGTAGGGGACGGCCTCGTATCCCTTCTTGAAATCCGGCCCCACGGCGCGGAAGGCCACGAGCATGTCGGCCTCCTGCGGCGCGAAGCCGTGGGTGCCCCGGTTGCGGGACGGGGCGAAGTTGAACTGCCAGCCCAGGTCGGGGCTGACGATGATGTCGCCGGTGCGGTCGGAGGTCCCGTAGTTCAGGGAGTCCGGCAGCTCGCCGTGGCGGTACACGTTCAGGTGCGGAATCTGCGAGAGGGCCTTGTACACCGTGTCGATGCAGCCTTCCTTGCAGTGGATGTTGGTGGGGATGGACCCGGTGATGTCCTCGACCCAGCTGTCGTCCAGGGCTTCCGCCCAGGAGACGAAGCGGTCCGGGCTGATCTCGGTCATCCCGTGGTCCCCGGCCAGGATGAAGTTGATCCTCTTCCCATAGGGAAGCTTCATCAGCCGGAGGTAGAAGCCGTGCATCAGGCTGTCCATCCGGTGGGTCATCTCCGCCGTTTCGGCGGAAACGGGCCCGGTGACGTGCCCCGTATGGTCGGGCTCGTCGAAATAGACCATCAGCAGGCGCGGACGCTCCTTCTTCGGGAGGCTCATCAGCCGCACGGCCTCGTCCACCCGTTCCTCGAACGTCCAGTGGGGCTGCTCGTTCCAGTTGCGCCAATAGGTCGGGAACTGGCCCTGGATGGCGACGTCGCCGCCCAGCCAGTAGATGTTGCCGGTCTTGAGGCCCTGCTTCTGGGCCGTGATCCAGATGGGCTCCTTCAGGTAGTACTTGGGGTTGAACCGCTTGGAAGAGTCGTTCATCGCGTAGTGCGACCCGTCGTCCGGGTCCCGGAAACTGTTGTTCACGATGCCGTTGTGGTCCGGGACGCAGCCGGTCGCCATCGTGTAGTGGTTCGGGAAAGTGGAGGCGGGGAAGGAGGGCTCCATCGCGGCCGCCACGCCGACCGTGGCGAGGCTGTCGAAGAACGGCAGGTCATACAGCTGCGGATAGTCCCAGCGGTTTCCGTCCAGCGAAACGATGACCGTATAATGCGTGTTCCTCTCGCAGGACAACGCCGCAAGGAGGCAGGCGGCGAGGACGGGAAGCAGTCTTTTCATAAGCGTGAAACGGAAGGATTATTCCTTCCGCATACTTTTGAGCTGTTTGCTGATCCGGTGGACGTGGCTGTCATTCTGCACGGCCGGAGCGGTCGAGGCGATGAGCTCGGACAGGACCGCGGGTTCGACGAGGCGCCTGCCGAGCAGGATGGCCAGGACCGCGGAGGCATCTTTGCCGTGGTCGGACAGGTATTCGCGGATTTCCTCACCGGCTTCCTCCTGGATCTTGCTCCGGTTTCCGCTGTTCTCCTTGATAATCGCCTTGAGCGAACGCAGGAGTTCGGACGAGGCGTCGTTCAAGGCCGTTCCGGCGGGGGCGCCGTCCTGGAAGGTGATGACGCCTTTCTCCAGCACGACCATCAGGGTGGACATTTCGCCGCCGATGGCCTTCAGGCTGGCGGCAACCGGCGCGTCGACCTGGCCGCTGTACGAGAACGTTCCGTCCTGGACCGGGATGGTGATCAACTGCGGGAAAGCGTCGCTCTGCAGGATCAGGGAATCGGTGCGGGCGCTGAATCCGGCCGAAGCGAGGTCTCCTTTCAGGGTGAATTTCTGTCCTTTGCTGCATCCGGTGGCGAGGACGGCCAGCGCGGCCACGATCATAACAATACGTTTCATATTCATCTTTTCTTTCTAATTCAACCTACAAATATAATAAAAACCCGGAACAAAGAATCTGTTCCGGGTTGAAAACCTGCTACCGCATCCTCCAGAAAGGCCGCTCCGGAATCTTGACTTCCGGGTCGATGACTTTGGCCACAGTCTCGGCCATTTTCCGGACCCCGGCGGCGTTGGGATGGATGCCGTCGTCCTGCATCATTTCCGGATGTCCCTCGAAGGCGGCGTGGAGGTCGATGATCCCTTCCAGTTTCTCCTTCTTCACGGCCTTTTCCAGCAAGGGGACGATCTCCCCGGTGATGACGGACTCGGAGATGGTCCAGCTGTCCTTGAGGGCGGGGATCGGCTTGCACAGATAGATCTTGGGCTTGGACGGGAGCGCCTGCAGGGCGCGGAGCATCGTCTTGAGGTCGCCGGCGAAGTCTTTCTTGTGGACCCAGTTGTATTCCTTGGAATCGTTGGTGCCCAGCTGGATGACGACCACGTCCGGCTGGAAGGCGAGGGCGTCCTGCCAGATGCCTTCGTTCATATACGGAAGGTCGCCGGAATTCATCAGGGTGCGGGCGCTGAGGCCGAAGTTCCGGACATGGTAATGCTCGCCGAGCAGTTTCTGCATCTGGGCGGGATAGCCGTTCACGTCGCGCAGGTCGATCCCGTGTCCGTCGGTGATGCTGTCGCCGATGCAGGCCACCTTGACGGCGTCCGGGGCCGGCGCGGGCAGCTTGTCCAGCCACGCGGAGAGGTCGGAGAGCATCTGCTCCCGGTAGGCGAAGAAGGGCATATAGCCGTAGCCGTGGCCGCCGGAGGGATAGATGTGCAGCGAGCAGCTGATACCCTCGTTGTGCATCGCCGTGTAGTAGGCGATGGCGTTGGGGACGGGCGGGACGAGGCCGTCGTCATCGGACAGGATGATGATGGCGGGCGGGGTCTGGTGCGTCTTCACCTGGAACTGGTTGCTGTACAGCCGGACCAGGTCGGGATTCTTCTGTTCGTCCCCCAGGAGCCCGTCCAGCGAGCCCTGGTGCGTGCCGGGGCCCATCGTGATGACCGGATAGACCAGGATCTGGAAATCCGGCCGGAGCTCGTACGGGGTGTGGGTGGCGATGGTCGATGCCAGGTGTCCGCCGGCGGAAGAGCCCATGATGCCGATGTCGCGGGGGTTGAGGTGCCAGACGGCGGCGCTGTCGCGCATCGTCCGCATCGCCTGCTCGGCATCGCCGATGGGCAGGGTGCGGTCCCCGTGGGGAATGCGGTAGTTCACCAGCGCGAAGGCGATGCCCTTGGCGTTGAAGAACTCGGACCAGGCGGCCCCTTCGTGCGTATTGGACAGGACGGCGTAGCCGCCGCCCGGGCAGCAGACGACGGCCCGGCCGGTGGGCTGCTCCGGCAGATAGACGACGAGTTGCGCCTCCCCGTCTTCGCTCAGGGGGAGGGTGAACTGGCGGGCGGTCTGGGCGGGAGCGGCGAAACCGGCGGCGGCCAGCAGGGCGGAAAGGAGGAATCTTTTCATCATAATACCCGGATGATACAAATATGGACAGGATTGGATACACAAATGTATGAAGAATTCCGCAAGATTTGTTTAATTTTGTGCATTACATAACACTGAAACCCATGGAAACTCTTTCCCGACGCAACTTTCTGAAGACGGCCGGCCTCGGCACGGCCGGCGCCATCCTCGGTGTGCAGCATCTCTCCGCCCAGGGCTTCGGCGACGCTTCCCCGGCGCCCGCCAAGGGGGCCAAGGTGCGCCTCGCCGCCATCGGCATCGCGAACCGCGGCGCCCAGATCATCGACGAGTTCGAGCGCACCGGCCTCTGCGAGTTCGTCGCCCTGTGCGACGTGGATCCGGAGAGCGCCGAAAGCCGCAAGACTATCGCCAAGTTCCCCAAGGCGAAGCTCTTCAAGGACTTCCGCAAGCTCTTCGACGAGTACGCGGACCACTTCGACGCCGTGTGCGTCGCCATCCCGGACTTCGCGCATTTCCCCGTCGCGATGCTCGCCCTCCACTGCGGCAAGCACGTGTATGTGGAAAAGCC
>CAMNGM010000121.1 GCA_946538425.1 uncultured Bacteroidales bacterium
TCCTTGCAGTACAGCGGATGAAGGTTCCAGCACGGGGAGTTCTGGAAGGTGCAGTCCTTCAGGAGGACACGCTCGCAGTTGCGGAAGGACAGCAGTACGGGACGGAGGAAAGTCTTGATCTCCTGCTCGTCCAGAGAAGGATCCTGGTAGTTCAGGGAGCCGGCCGTGGCGCGCGCCTCGGCATAGCCCTCGTCCGGGAACCAGGTCTTGCCGTCTTCGGGAATGTAACCGCCCCGCTTGAGGATCGCGTTCCACTGGTCGTCGGATACCTTGCGGCGCTTGACCTCGCGCCAGAATTCGCCGCTGCCGTCGAAGATGCCGCCGCCGGTGATGGCGATGTCGTGCGCGCCGGTGGCGTTGAGGGGCGAAACGCAGCGGCGCACGTCCAGGCCCTCGAAATTCGTGTCGATGATGGGATACAGGTCCTGGTCCGGGTCGAAGACGACGATGGCGTCCTTGTCCACGGCCAGTTCGATGTGGCTCTTGAGCTCGATGGGGCCGGTGCGCCAGATGCCGGCGGGAACGACGAGGCGTCCCCCGCCCTGCTTGACGAGCGCGTCGATGGCGGCCGCGAACGCGTCCGTGTTCAGCGCCACGCCGTCGCCGACGCCGCCGAAATCGGTGAGGACGACGCTGCGGTCGGGAATGGAAGGCAGTTCCACGCGAGGCATATCGAAGGGAAGCCCCTCGTACAGAGCGGCAAATTCGTCGGTTTGCGTCCCCTTGCAGGCGACGGCAAGGGCCAGGATCGAAAGGAGAGTAAGGCGTGCTTTCATCAGTGGTTGCGTGCGGTTACTTTTCAACGGCTACAAATATAAGAAGGATTTTTGAATTTCCGTGCACGGTAACGGAAATATTTTTCAACAACTTATGTTAACAATGTCAGGAGCATCCGTTACCGCACACGATTTTCCCGTTTTTTCTTGGAAAGTCCTTTTTTTATTCGCAGATTTGCAGGTGGAAACCACTATGGCACAAACAGAAAAGATCACCATCAACGACATCGCCCGCCGCACCGGTCTCTCCAAGGGGACGGTCGACCGCGTGCTGCACAACCGCGGCGAAGTCTCCCGAAAGAGCTATGACCGGGTGATGGAGGTGATACGGGAACTGGGTTATGAACCCAACGTGTACGCCTCCCTCCTCGCCAAGGGCAAGAAGCACCTCATCGCCGTCCTCATCCCCGCCAGCGAGCCGGGTTCCTTCTGGGAACTGGCCGCGTCCGGCATCGGAAGGGACACGGACCCGGTGACCGCCGCCGGCGTGGAAGCCGTTCCCTTCCCCTACGACCAGTACGACATCGAATCGTTCCGCTCCGCCTGCGCGAGCGTGCTGGAGGCGGAGCCGTCCGGGGTCGTCCTCGCCCCGCTGTTCCAGGGCGAGACGGAAACCGTCAGCCGGCAGCTTGCCGAGCGCAGCATCCCCTACTGCTTCATCGATTCACGGCCCGACTCGAACGGCTACCTGGCCTACTTCGGAATGCCGCTGTACAAGAGCGGCTACCTGTGCGCGGACCAGCTCACGGGCGGTAAGCCCGTCTCCGGCGCCCTGATCGTCCGCATCCGCCGCGACCGCTTCCAGCAGTCGGACCCGACGGTGAACCGCCGCGCCGGCTTCCTGGACTATATGCTGGAGAACGTCCCGGACTGCAAGATCGACAACGTGTTCGTGGACCCGAACGATCCGGAAGGCATCGGCGCCATCCTGGACGGGTATTTCGCGGAGCATCCCGGGGTGCGGCACATCGTGATGTTCAATTCCCGCATCCACCTGCTGGTCCCCTGGCTCGCTGCGCATCCGGACCCGGAGCGCCGCGTCGTGGGCTTCGACAACCTGAAGGCGAATATGGACGCCCTCCGGGACGGCACCGTCTCGGTCCTCATCGGCCAGCGGCCCGACGAGCAGGTCCGCCTCGCCATCGAGGCCCTCGCCGAGCACGCCCTGCTGGGCAAGGTTCCCCCGCGCAAGGACCACTTCATGCATATGGACATCCTCACGCGCTACAACGTGGAGGATTACTAGAGATTCCGGTCTGCGAAATCCAGATACCGCAGCCAGTCGTAAAGCAGAATCTCGTGCCGGCCGGCACGGATGTGATAGCCGTTGCGGCCCTTGGTGACGGGCTGTTCCACGGCCGGCCATTCTGAAGGCGCAAATCCCTCATACCCATAGAGTCGATAGACCGGGGCGGCGTTCGCCAGCCCCAGGAATTCGCCGCGGGGGTCGGACCAGCGGTCCTCGCTGCCGCTTTCCACGTAGAGAGGGCGCGGCGCGATGAGGGCCAGGAGTTCGTGCTGGTCGAAAGGCAGCATCGACTCGTTGTCCCCGTACTTGTGGAAATTCCCGCAGAACCAGTGCGGGAAATGGGTGTTGATGCGGCGGACGGTTTCGCCGAAGCGGCGGCGGGAAAGGGCCGCTCCCCCGCAGCCGGAGGCATTGGAGACGACCATCGCGAAGCGGGTGTCGCGGGCGCCGGCCCAGACCGCCGCCTTGCCCATCCGGGAATGGCCGAAAACCGCCACGCGGGCGGCGTCCACATCGGCGTCCGTCTCCAGATAGTCCAGGGCGCGGGACAGACCCCAGCCCCAGGCGGCGAGGGCGCCCCAGGTGTAACCGGCATAGTTCGAGCGGATTCCGGGATAGCCGTCCGCGTCGGGGACGACATCCTCGCAGCAGAACGTAGCGACGGCGTACCCCCTTGACAGGATCTCCCGGAGCGGCCAGCGCTGCCGCTGGGAGCCGCGCGGATTCACCGTGAAGTCCTTCCGGTACCGGAGCGAATCCGGCAGGATGATGCCGGGGTCCTCGTCGACGGTATGGTTCCCAAAGAAATTGACGCCCATAAAAGCCGGCGCCGGGCCCTTCCGACGGTTCGGAATGTAGAGCAGAAGGTCCTCGTACGCAGACTCTTCGGCATTGAAATAGATGCGCACCTGCCGCCGGGTCGCCAGGCCCTCCAGGGCGGCGGGATCGTCGTCGCGGACGCGGAAATGAAGACCCGCCGGCTTGCCCGGCACGCTGCCGTACATCTCCTCCTCGAACAGCTTCACCAGCTCGGGACGGCGCTTCTTCTCCCAATCCTTCACGGTGCGGGTTCCTGCCAGCAGGTCGGGAAGCGTATAGGACGGAACCTTCTCTTCGTCATAGAGAAAGCCCTCCAGCGGGTCGAAGGCCGACTTGACCACAAGGTCCGTCACGTCCACCCAGCCGGAATCGTTCTTCGAAGCAAACCGGTTGCACCAGAAGCCGAACTTCGCGCCCACCCACAGCTCGGGCTGCGCCCGGAAGCTTCCATCCACCTTTGTAAACCGCTTTCCGTCCTGGCTGTAGCTGAACCGGCAAACGGCATCGGGGACATTCCCCTCCACCGCCTTCGCCCGGACGTCCAGCTCCACCCAGACGACCACTTCGGGCACGTCCGGATAATGGACCAGCGGGACATTCTTCGATTCCCGGCTATGCGGGAGGGGTTCATACCGATAGGGCAGCACCGCCAGTTCGCGGACCGTTTCGGCGGCGCCTTCGTTCGCCTGCAGGCACTCCACATAATCGAGCCGGGCGCCTCCGGGGGTGTCGGTGAGCCGCAAGCCGGCATAATCGTTCCCCATCACGGCGAAACCCGCCTGCTCCCCTTTCTCCTTCAGCTGCGGATTCGGGCGGAAGGAAAGCCGGGCCCGGACCGTGAACCGTTCGGCCGGGAACTTCTGCGCGAGGAAATTCGGGCAATCCCAGAGGCTCCGGTACGGCCATTTCTGCTCCACGCTGTACAGCCGCACCCCGCCCTCCGGCAGCGCGTAGTGCCAGTAGGGCGAAGGAATGGCGGGATACTGCCATTCGAGGCCGATGCCGTAGGGTTTGTATGCTGTTATAGATTCCTTCGCTTCGCTCGGAATGACAGAAGAGGCTTCGCTCGGAATGACAGAGGAGGCGTCGTTCGGAAGGACAGCGGGTGTCTTGTCATTTCGAGCGGAGGCGGAGCCGGAGTCGAGAAATCTATAGTCCGCCACCGGCTGCCCCACACCGTCTCCGTCGGGATCCACGCCGATGAGCGGCCAGCCATCGGCCTGCCAAGCCATCGGCTGGAGGTGCAGGATGCGGCCGTAGGCGCCCTTGTCCTGGAAATGGAGGAACCAGTCCTCCCCTGCCGGCGTATCCACCCAGGCGCCCTGATGGGGCCCGTTGACGGTACCCGGCGCCCAGGCCATCACGATGCGTTCCGCATAGGGGCCGAACGGGTTGTCGGCCCGCAGGACCGTCTGCCAGCCCGTGGCCACGCCACCGGCCGGCGAGAAGATGTAATACTTCCCGTCCCGCTTGTAGAACTTCGTCCCCTCGATGGTCGGCTGGCTCAGGTGCCCGTCATACACGATGCGGGAAGGGCCCAGGAGACGCGTCCCGTCCGGCGCCATCGGCGCGACGAACAGGATGCTCTTGTTCCCCGCCCGGGAACCCGCGCAACCGAGTGACAGATAAGCCTTTCCATCCTCGTCCCAGAAAGGGCACGGGTCGATGAACCCCTTCTCCCGGACCACCCACACGGGCGGCTCCCAGGGGCCTGCCGGATCCTGGGTCCGCACCATGAAAATGCCCCGGTCCGGATCGCCCACATAGATGTAGAACCAGC
>CAMNGM010000122.1 GCA_946538425.1 uncultured Bacteroidales bacterium
CAGACTCTCTTTCTGTTTTTCTTTACCTCTTTGATCTTTTCTCTCAGTATTGTCAGTGAACTAAATCCTTTCTGAAACCGCATTTTTTCGTGCTCGTTTCAAACGGGACTGCAAAGGTAGAAACTTTTTTTGAACCACCAAAACTTTTTTCAGTTTTTTTGTAAAAATTACCACTTTCCGGCATAATCGGCCCAATTTCGGACCTCCAAGGCGGCATCCGGAAGGGTACAGAAGGCGCGGATGTAGGCGGCGGCGAGGCGCGCGTCCGTCACGAGGGGGACATTGAAGTCCATGGCGGCGCGGCGCAGATGGTAGCCGTTGCCTAGTTCGGAGCGCGAAAAGTTCTTGGGGTTGTTCACCACGAGATCGACCCGGTGCTCCCGGATCAGGTCCAGGGCGGAGGGCGTCCCGTCGTCCGGTTCGTCCGGCCAACGCACGCGCTGCGCGGGCACGTGATGTTCCAAAAGATATCGGCAGCTGCCATCCGTGGCATACAGGGTATATCCCTTCTCCGCGAGGGCGCGGCAGGCGGGCAGGAGTTCCGCCTTCTGGAAGGCGTCGCCCGTGGACAGGAGCACCGGCCCGGCCGGAACCCGGTGGCCCACCGACAGCATCGCCTTCAGCAGAGCCTCGTCGCTCGTCCGGCCCAGGCAGCCCACCTCGCCGGTGGACGCCATATCCACACCGGACACCGGATCCGCCTGATGGAGCCGCGCGAAGGAGAACTGGGAGCACTTGACGCCCACATAGCCCAGGTCGAAGGGATCGGGCATCCAGGGCGAAGGATGCTGTCCCAGCATACACCGCGTGGCAAGGCCGATGAGGTCCACCCGCCACACCTTCGACACGAAGGGAAAACTCCGGGACGCCCGGAGGTTGCACTCGATGACCTTGAGGTCCAGGTCCGAAGACAGGAACTGGATGTTGAACGGACCGGTGATGTGCAGCTCGGACGCGATGGCGGCCGCCGTCTTCCGGATCCGGGACAGGACCGATCCGAACACCCGCTGCGCGGGGAACTGGATCGTGGCGTCGCCGGAATGGACCCCCGCGAACTCGACGTGCTCCGAGATGGCGCAGGCGAGAACGCGGCCGCCGTCGGCGACGGCGTCGCACTCGAGCTCCTGGCACCGCTGCAGGAAAGCGCTGACGACGACAGGATGCTCCTCCGACACCTCGGCGGCCCGCTCCAGGCAGGCGGAGAGGTCCTCGGCGGTATAGCACACGTTCATCGCCGCGCCGGAAAGGACATAGGACGGGCGCACCAGCACGGGGAAGCCCACCTCGCCGATGAAGCGGTCGATGTCGGAGCGCGTGGTCATCGCCTTCCAGCGGGGCTGGTCGATGCCCAGGCGGTCCACCACCTCGGAGAACTTGCCGCGGTCCTCGGCCCTGTCGATGTCGGCCGCCGCGGTGCCCAGGATGCGGATCCCGCAGCGGTCCAGCGGCAGGGCCAGGTTGTTGGGAATCTGGCCGCCCACGCTGACGACGACCCCGTCGGGCCGCTCCCGCTGGCAGATCTCCCACACCGTCTCCAGGCTCAGCTCGTCGAAGTACAGCCGGTCGCAGGTGTCGTAGTCGGTGGAGACCGTCTCCGGATTGTAATTGACCACGATCGCCTTCCGGCCGCTCTCGCGGAGGGTGCGGACCGTGCTCACGGCGCACCAGTCGAACTCCACGCTGCTGCCGATCCGGTAGGCGCCGGAGCCCAGGACGATGACGCTGCGGCCCGGATCTTCCGGCTCGACGTCGTCGCAGGTGCCCTGATAGGTCAGATACAGGTAATTGGTGACGGCGGGGAATTCCGCCGCGAGGGTGTCGATCTGCTTGACCGACGGGCGGATGCCCAGCTCCACGCGGCGCGCCCGGACCGCTTCCTCGCCGATATGGAACACCCGGCCGATCTGGATGTCGGAGAACCCTTCCACCTTCGCCTGCCGCAGGAGGCCGTCCGGGACCTCGTCCAGCGAAGCGCAGGCCTCCAGGGCCCGGTAGGTGGACTCGATATGGGCCAGCTTGTCCAGGAACCAGCGGTCGATGTGCGTGAGCGCGTGGATCCGGTCCACGGTATAGCCCGACTCGAAGGCCGCGGCGATGGCGAAGATGCGCGTGTCCGTGGGGTGCGACAGCGCGAAATCCAGGTCCTCTGTCACATACGGCTTGTTGCACACAAAGCCGTTGGCGCCCTGGCCGATCATCCGGATGCCCTTCTGGATGGCCTCCTCGAAGGTCCTGCCGATGGCCATCACCTCGCCGACGCTCTTCATCCCGGGGCCGATGTCCCGGGAGACGCCCTTGAACTTCGCCAGGTCCCAGCGCGGGATCTTCACCACGACATAGTCCAGGGCCGGTTCGAAGAAGGCCGGCGTCGTCCGGGTGACCGCGTTCTTGAGCTCGTGCAGGCCGTAGCCCAGGCCCAGCTTCGCCGCCACGGCCGCCAGCGGATAGCCCGTCGCCTTGGACGCCAGGGCCGAGGAGCGGCTGAGCCGCGCATTGACCTCGATCACCCGGTAGTCCTCGCCGTCGGGGCTGAAGGCGTACTGGACGTTGCACTCGCCGACGATTCCCAGATGCCGGACGATGTCGATGGAAGTCTTCCGCAGGAAATGGTATTCGTCGTTGGTGAGGGTCTGTGACGGAGCCACGACGATGCTCTCGCCCGTATGGATCCCGAGCGGGTCCACGTTCTCCATATTGCAGACCGTGATGCAGTTGTCGAAGCGGTCGCGGACCACCTCGTATTCGATCTCCTTCCACCCGCGCAGGGATTTCTCCACGAGCACCTGGGGCGAGAAGGTGAAGGCTTTGGTGGCCACGGCGTCCAGCTGGGCCTCGTCCTCGCAGAAGCCGGAGCCGAGCCCGCCCAGGGCGTAGGCCGCCCGGATGATGACCGGATAGCCCACCTCGCGGGCGGCGGCGCGGGCCTCTTCGAGGGTCGTCGCCGCGTGCGAGCGGATGGTCTTCACGCCGATCTCGTCCAGCCGGGCCACGAACAGCTCGCGGTCTTCCGTGTCGATGATGGTTTCGACAGGGGTTCCCAGCACCTGCACGCCGTAACGCTTCAACACACCGCTTCGGAACAGGGCCACGCCGCAGTTGAGCGCGGTCTGCCCACCGAAGGACAGGAGGATGCCGTCCGGTCGCTCCTTCCGGATGACCTTCTCCACGAACGCCGGCGTCACCGGCAGGAAATACACCTCGTCGGCCACGCCTTCCGAGGTCTGGACCGTCGCGATGTTGGGGTTCACGAGGACGGTCCGGATGCCTTCCTCACGCAGGGCCTTCAGGGCCTGCGAACCGCTGTAGTCGAACTCTCCGGCCTCGCCGATCTTCAGCGCGCCCGAGCCCAGGATGAGCACTTTCCGGATCATAGCAGGGACAGGAAATCATCGAACAGGAACTCCGTGTCCACGGGTCCGCCGGAGGCTTCCGGATGGAACTGCGTGGCGAAGAAGGGCTTCTCGGTGTGCCGGATGCCCTCGTTGGTTCCGTCGTTCAGGTTGACGAAGAAAGGTTCCCAGCCCGCCGGCAGCGTGGCCGGGTCCACGGCATATCCGTGGTTCTGGGAAGTGATGTAGCAGCGGTCCGTGCCCACGCGGCGCACGGGCTGGTTGTGGCTGCGGTGGCCGTACGGCAGCTTGAACGTCTTCGCGCCCGCCGCCAGGGCCATCAACTGGCTCCCGAGGCACACGCCGAACACCGGCCGGTCCCCCTGCAGCGCCTTCCGCAGATGGGCAATGGTTTCCGTGCAAACGGCCGGGTCGCCCGGGCCGTTGGACAGGAACAGGCCGTCATAGTCCATTCCCGTGAAATCGTAGTCCCAAGGGACCCGGACGACCTCGATCCCCCGCCCGATGAGGCACCGGAGGATGTTGTGCTTGACGCCGCAGTCCACCAGGACGACGCGTTTGGGGCCCTGGCCGTAATGGAGGACCTCCCGGCAGCTGACTTGGGAGACGAGATTCCTTCGGCCGGCTTCGCCGTCCTCGGAATGACAAGGACCTGTCATTCCGAGCGAAGCCTCCGTTGTCATTCCGAGCGAAGCGAAGGAATCTCCTTCCACCTCAATCTCCCCCGGCATCACGCCTTCCTCGCGGATCATCCGGGTGAGGGCGCGGGTGTCGATGCCGGAGATGCCCGGCACGCGTTCCCGCTTGAGCCAGTCGCCCAGGCTTTCGACGGCGTCCCAGTGGCTGTAGTTCTCGCTGTAATCGGCGATCACCAGGCCGCGGACGTGGATCCGCTCCGACTCGGCGCGGAGGGAAAGCCCGTCCGGCCCCGCGCTCATATCGGGCGTCCCGTAGTTGCCCACGAGCGGATAGCTCACGCAGAGGATCTGCCCCTGGAAAGAGGGGTCCGTGAGGCTTTCGGGGTAGCCCACCATCGAGGTGGAGAACACCACCTCGCCGGTCGCCGGGCCGTCGTATCCGAAGCTCCAGCCCTCCAGGACCCGGCCGTTGCCGAGCCGGAGCTTTGCCGGTTTCCTTGTCATTTCGAGCTTGTCGAGAAATCTGTTATCGGATCAGGGTCCCGCCGTCCGTGAGGAGGGCGGAACTGTGGCAGATGCGGACCTCGGCCGCGCCCTTGTCCAGGGCGTCGAAGGCCTGGT
>CAMNGM010000123.1 GCA_946538425.1 uncultured Bacteroidales bacterium
ATTCTCAATCTCGCAATAGGAGTTCGATTCTCCTACCCAGTACCAAGGCGCCGCATCAAGCGGCGCTTTTTTTAATGATGCGTGCCAGGACTGACTGGCTCCTATTTTTCAATGATTCTGCCATATAATTCGTCCAAGGCTTGTTCCCGGTCTGCCAGATAAGAGTTGTCCATCCTGCAGATTAAAGATACAAAGTATTGGATACCGTCCAGCCTCAGGCATTTCTCCGAGAACACATATTGATCCCGAAGATGGTATTGGGAAAACCATGAAGCGAATAACCTTTGCCGGGCAGATTGACGTCCGTCATGTGTGTCACAAATATAGACGAGACAGACCGATTCGTTCCTGAAAAACTCTTCGAGAATGATGGTAATGGTGTCTCGTACTTTTGAATCCTTTGGGGGATGCTCCGTGTCCAGGCAGGTAATAAAGAATTGGAAGACAAGCCCGTCATCACTGAGCATGTAATCCTCCGTGAAGCCCACTTCGTACGTATGTCCGAACCTGGTCCTGAAAGAGAAGGAATAGCCATTCCCGCTTTGGACTTGGTAAGGAGAACGTGAATTGATGGATAGTAGGGAAAGATTAATCTGCATGGATATCCGCCGGCTTCAATCCCTTCTTCTCCAACTCCTGCCGACTTTCGCCATTCCGTATGGCATTTTCCCATACGCCACGGGCCTGCACCGCTTTCCTGAATGCGGTGACGGCTTCTTCTTTTGTCTTATACCTCTTGCACATACGCTCTTTTTGGCAAAAATATGCATTCAGGATTTAAAATCCAAATCTTCCCTGAAATATCATCGTATGACATCGACCTTACCCCAGCATCTTCAGGATCTGCTTGTCCGTCGCCCCTGGGACGATTTCCCGGATGTGCTCCACGAGCCGCTCCAGCGATTCGGCGGGGGAGTGGTTCACGTCGAGGGTGCGGGCTTCGCCGAAGGGAAAGCCGCCGGGGCCCGGGATGGCATCGACACAGAAGAGGGATTCCGGCGTGCAGAAGGAGGAGACCTGCCAACCGTTGTAGTGGAGGTCGGGGCCCCGATAGACACGGGCGATGTCGCCGGTGACGACACGGCACTGCATCTGCAGGCGCGTCATCAGGGCGTCGGCCGCGCTTTTCTTCACGCCCAGCAGCGCCCGGATCTCCTTGATGCTGATGCTGCCGTGCTCGGCGAGATACTCCATCACTTGCTCCTGTTCGGCCGTGGAGCGGTACTTCTCCAGGCTCCGCCGCCAGTTCAGGAGCTCCGCATACCATTCCACCGTCGCGAAAGCGGCCTTCCCGCCCCAGAGGAACTTGCCGTAGGCAACGTCCCCGCTCTGGACAACCGGGATTTTCCAGTCCCAGGGCGTCCGGCTCAGGTTTTCCTGGGTGTTGAACCAGTAGTCCCGGGCGGTCATTTCCTCGATGGAGAAACCGGGAATGGGATTCTCGAAAAACGGGACGATGCCCAGCGTCTCGATGGCGCCGAGCATCGTCTCCGCAGATACGACGGTTGCCGGGAGTCCGGCTTCCTTTTTCCGGTCGAACGACATTACCTTCTCATAGGCCTTCCGCCGCGACCTCCCGTGTTGAACGCCCAGCTGATGCCGAAGCCGATATGCGAGAACGTGGACGCATTGTTCAGGTACCACTGGTAATGGACGCTGATGCGCAGGCACTCGAACAGTTCGACGCCGGCGCGGGGACTGAGCACGAGCGCCTGCGTCCATTCCCCGGTGTCCGCGAATTCGCTCTTCTCATATCCGAATCCAGGGCCGACGCCCAGGCCGAAGTAGGGATTGAAGCCGCTGTAGGGGAACAGGTTGAAGTCCGTGACCACCAGGGGGGTACCCTGCCAGAAGCGGGCGTCCGGGCCATAAGGCTCGCCGGAAGTGGTGTAGGACCCCTTCCCGAACGTGGTGGACAGTTGAAGGCCCATATCCACGACCGGATTGATCTTTACCCGATATTCGCCGAAGTAGCCCAGCCGGTCGGGCCGGTACGTGTTCCCGTTCCTGTTGAAGTGGTTCAGCATGATGCCCACTTCGAAGGCTCCGTCCATATAGTAGCGGTTGGGGCGGTATCCGCCGCCTCCGTGGTTGTAGCCGTAGCCGCGGCCGCCGCCGGGGCGTCCGGGTCCGTACTGGGCAAAGGCGGTCATCCCGACGGCCAGTGCGAGGAGGGTGATCAGTGCTCTTTTCATGGCGTGCAACGTTTTATCCGGCCTTATGCAAAAGTAAGACCAGAAAGACCTTCCGGGGAAGAATCTTTCCGGTCTAAGAAAAAGGGAATGTCCCTAGCGGGCCATAATGGCGCCGACCAGGCCCAGGATCGCGTAGAATTCCGGGAGAGCGGCGTAGATCAGGGTGTTCGTGAACACGTTGTGTCCCTGGGAGACGCCCACGATACCGTTGGCGCAAACCTGACCCTGGCGGATGCCGGAGATCATACAGGCGAGGCCCACGCTCACGCCCACGCCGAAGCAGAGGGCGCCGGAGATGGTGCCGCCGGCATACTTGCCGAGCATAATGAAGAAGGCCACGAAGCCGTAGATACCCTGGGTGGCCGGAAGGGCGGAGAGCACCATATAGCTTCCGGAAGCCTCCGGCTTTTTCTTGAGGGCGCCTTCGGCGGCATTGCCGGCCGTGGTGGTTCCGATGGAGGATCCGATACCTGCGAGGGCGAGGACCAGTCCGAGTCCGAGATAACCGAGTACTTGTTCCATAATAGTGTTTGTTTTTTATTTGTTTATTGTTTCTTGAGCGGATTGTAGTTGCGGCCTTCGGCTTCGTAACCGGAATTCTTGAAGAACTCCAGGAAGTTCAGTCGCAGGGGATGGACGAAGGCGCCCAGGGCGCACATCGCGATGTTCAGCGTGTGGCCCACGACCACCAGCAGGATGAACGGAATCCAGAGGACCCAGTTGTGCCCGTCTCCGAGCACCATCTTGCCCATATCGTTGAAGGCCATTCCCAGCATACCGCCGGCCAGGCCGAGGGCATACAGGCGCAGGTAGCTGAGGACGTCGCCCAGCAGGCCGGTCGCCGTGTTGTACGTGTCCCAGAGGCCCAGGCCCACGTTCGCGAGCTTGCTGCGGTCCGGGTTGTTCAGCGGGAAGATGCCGATGGCGGAGACGACGCCGATCACGATGATGATCCACTTCGTGAGCTGCGCGTCCAGCACGCCCGCGAGGGCGAGGGCGCCCACGAGGACGCCGCCCACGATCAGGAGCGTCCATCCCAGGGTGCCGAGCGAGCCGGCGAATCCCTTCACCTTCACCTCCTGGATGGCCTTGACGACCATCGCGAGGCACAGGTGGATGACGCCCACGACGAGGGCGAGGACCATTCCGCCGGCGTATCCGGCGATCTCGTCCGGGAGGAAGAGGCCCTTGACGGGCTCGAAGACCTTCCACTGGGAAATGTCGATGGAAAAGAACGTGTGCAGGAAGAATCCGACCACGACGGTTCCCACGCCGAGGGTTACCACGAGCGGGGCCATATCCTTGAAACTGTCCACCTTCTTGAGAAGGAACCCGATGAGGATGAGCACCAGCCCGTAGCCGGCGTCACCCATACACAGGGCGAAGAACAGCAGGAAGAACACGGAAATGAAGGGCGTCGGGTCGAAACCGTTGTAGGCCGGGCGGCCGTACATGTCGGTGAGGACCTCGAACATCCGGACGAACTTGTTGTTGCGGAAGCGGATGGGCGGATTGTCCTCCACCTGCGCGGCGTCCTTGAGATAGTACACGCCGGTTTCCTCGACGGCCTGGGTGACCGCCTCTTCGTTCTCCGTCGGGGCGTAGCCCACGAGGGTGACGATGGTGTTCTCCGCGGCGGGCACGGCGGCCTGCTTCGCCAGGTAGAGGTCCAGCTGGGAGAGTTTGGCGCGGCTTTCGGCCTCGAACTCGTCCTGGCGCTGCTTCGCCGTCAGGAGGACCGCCTTCTCGTGGTCGATCCCGGCCTTGACTTCGGCGAGTTCCTGCCGGACGGCCTCGATGCTGCGCTGCGGCGCGCGGACGCGGTCGGGAAGGGTGTCCGGACCGGCCACGACGTACCACACCTTGCCGTCGGCCTCTTTCACGATGTCGACCGCGTTCTGCCGGGCCCATTCGGGATCGAAGGACTTGGCGGAGCTGATGTGGAACTGGACCGGGACGCCGGCGTCGGAGAGCTTCTTGAGCAGTTCCGGGTCGAAGACGCCCCACGGCTCCGCGGCGGAGGCCTCCTTTTCGAGGGCATTCTGCCGCTCGCCGAGCTCTTCCAGGGCATCCAGCGCCGCGGCGGTGGCGTAGGTGAGGTCACCCTCGACCGGAGCAGGCCGGAGCGTTTCCGGGAAGTCGATCTTCCCGAGGGACTGGACAAGGTCCTTCCGCTGCTCCACGGCGTGGAGCAGTTCGCCGGACGGCCCGTCCACGGGCTTCACGCTGCGGGTGATATCCACCAGGCCGATCTCCTGGAGCTTCTCCAGCAGACCTTCCTGTTCACCGTTCAGCAGGATGAAGGAGTATTTGGTCATCGGACTGATCATACCT
>CAMNGM010000124.1 GCA_946538425.1 uncultured Bacteroidales bacterium
GCGTCCGCGATGCGGCGGCAGCGCTTGGTGTGCTCGATCCAGAATTCGCGGATGGCGGGATCGGGATTGGCGAGGGACAGGTCGCCGCTCTTGGGATGACCGAAGGAGGTGGAGTTGAAGTCCAGCTTCATGTTGTTCTCCTTGGCCCACTGGATCCAGCTCTGGAAGTAGTCGACGGTAACCTCGTCGCGGTCCACGAACTTGCCGCCGAAGTCGCCGTAGATCTCGTGGAGGTTCAGGCGGTGGTTACCCGCGATGAGGCTCTTGGCGAACTTGACGTCCGCACGGACCTCGTCGATGTTGCGGGCGCGGCCCGGATAGTTGCCGGTGGTCTGGATGCCGCCGGACAGGCCCGCCTTGCTCTCGAAACCGATCACGTCGTCGGTCTGCCAGCAGTGCAGGGAGATAGGGGTTTTCTCGAGGGTTTCGACGGCCTTGTCGGTGTCGACGCCGATGGCGGCATAGCGCTCCTTGGCGAACTCGTAGGCTTTCAGGATCTGTGCTTCTTTCATAATGATTCAGTGTTATTGTTTTCTATTGTCATTTCGAGCGAAGTCGAGAAATCTATACAGAAGGGTAAAAGGTCTTCACCGCAAAGGCGTCGGCGATCATCCGGCGCATCTCCCAGCGGTCCTTGACAAGGCCGGCGGCGCGGGCCTGGATCATCACGTTGCCGATGGCGGTGGCCTCCGTGGGACCGGCCACGACCGGGATGCCGAGGGCGTCCGCCGTCCACTGGCTCATCGTGTCGTTGGCGCTGCCGCCGCCGATCACGTGGAGTTTCTCGATCGGGAACGGCGCGAAGCCCTGGAGCATGTCCACGACCTCCTTGTAGCGGTCCGCGAGGGAATGGTAGATGCAGGACACAATCTGCGCGTCGGTCAGATCCCGGTCAAGCCGGGAATGACGGTCGTCGTCATGGCCGGCCCCGACCGGCCATCTCATGGCGCGTCGGATTTCCTCCACCATGTTCGCCGGGGCGGCGAAACGCGGGTCGTCCGGGTTGATGCGTCCCGCGAAACCGGCCTCGGAACGGGCCATGGCCTCGAGTTCCGCATAGCTGTAGGTGCGGCCTTCCGCGGCCCAGACCTTGCGGCACTGCTCCAGGAGCCACATGCCGGTGATGTTCTTCAGGAACCGGGTGGTGCCGTCGATACCGCCTTCATTGGTGAAATTCAGGCGGGTGGAAGCCTCGTTGATGATCGGCGCCGGGGTCTCGATGCCCATCAGGCTCCAGGTGCCGCTGGACAGGTAGGCGAACTTGGCGTCCGCGGCCGGGACGGCGGCGATGGCCGACGCCGTGTCGTGGCCGGCGACGGCGACGACCGGCACCTCGGGGACGCCGCAGGCCTCGGCGATTTCCTTCCGGAGCGTGCCGATGACGGTGCCCGGCTGCGTAATGGGCAGCAGGACATCGGTCCGGACGCCCAGTTTCTCCAGCAATTCCAGGTTGAACTGGCGGGAAGTCTGGTCCATCATTCCGGAGGTGGAGGCGATGGTGTACTCGCAGACTTTGTTTCCTGTCAGCATATAGGCGAGGAGGTCCGGGATGAAAAGGACCTTGTCCGCCACGCGCAGCGGGGCGAAGCCCTCCTTCGTCTGCGCATACAGTTGGAAGATGGAATTGAAGTTCAGGATCTGGATGCCCGTAGCGCCGTACAAGTCCTCCCGCGGGATGGTCCGGAAGACCTCCTCAGGGATTCCGTCCGTATACGGATCCCGGTATGCGCGGGGATTGCCCACGAGGGAGCCGTCGTCGGCCACGAAGCCGAAGTCCACGCCCCAGGTGTCAATGCCGATGGAATCGATCCGGACCCCTTCCCGGCCCAATTGCGCCAGGCACTTGCGGAAGTGGTCGTAGATGGCGAGGATGTCCCAGAAATACTTGCCGTTCAGTTCGATGATGCCGCTCGGGAAGCGGTACACTTCTTTCATCGTGAAGGCGCCGTCGGCGAAAGAGGCCAGCACCGCGCGCCCCGATGTGGCGCCGCAGTCGAAGGCCAGGAAATGCTGTTTTTGTGCCATAAGTGATCCGATTAGGGTCCGGATACAAAAATACGGGATGGTCTCCACATTCGGAGTGAAGATTCTGCGAAATAAACTTTGATTTTTGACACCCTGTCGTTATTTTTGTAAACGAGTCGGTCATCCCGCCGCAAATGGATATGAAAAACGAAGACATTCACCTGAAATACCTGGCCGTCAACAGGAACGACCTCCTCTGGGGCCTTGCCGTAAACTCCGTAGGTTTCCAGAACGTCGGCCCCGGAAAACCCTATCCCCCCACAGGACATCCCTCCCGCTATCTGTTCTCGGAAGAACGCGGGCGGATCCTGAACGAGTTCCAGGTCCTCTACATCACGGAAGGGCAGGGCGTTTTCCGCAGCGCCTCCCTGCATGCCCCTGTTCATGTCACCAGCGGGACGATGTTCATCCTGTTCCCGGGCGAATGGCATTCCTACCGGCCCAATCCGTCCACCGGCTGGAAGGAGTACTGGATCGGCTTCGAAGGCCCCCTGGCCCAGGACATCGCCGGGAAAGGCTTCTTCTCCCCGGAGAAGCCGATGTTCCGGCTGGGGCTGCACGACGAGATCGTCAACCTGTATGAGGAGGCCATCCAGGTGTCGTCCGACCAGGCCTCCGGCTTCCAGCAGCGCCTGATGGGCATCGTCGGCCACCTGATGGGCCTGGCCGTCTATTACAACCGCCAGCAGGTATTCTCCGAGGTGGGCGACCTCATCAACCGGGCGAAGATCCTCATCACCCGGCAGTACAAGACTATCCGCCCGGAAGACATCGCCCAGGAACTGAGCATGGGCTACTCCAACTTCCGGAGGATCTTCAAGGAATACACCGGCTTCTCCCCCGCCAAATACATCCAGGAGGTGCGCTTCGCCCGGGTCAAGGAAAGCCTGACAAACAGTACGCTACCTGTCAAACAGATAGCGTACGAGAATGGATTCGAGAATTACGATTATTTCTTCACGGCCTTCCGCCGCATCACGGGGATGACACCGGTCGCCTACCGGGAATTGACGCAAGGCCGGAAGCGATGACTACTTGGAGGCCACCGGAGCGAGCACGTTGTGCACGGCCCAGCTCTGCGCCTTCTTCATCCTGTAGGCGGCCTGGGCGCGGATGTCCGCGACGGAAGCGCCGAACATCACGTTGTAGTTGCCCGCAGGGGCCTCCCAGGCGCTCGTCGCCTCGTTGAAGGAAGCGAGGGAGTAGTTGTCCACCTTCACGGTCACGACCTGGCTCTCGCCCGGGGCGAGGAGCTTCGTCTTGGCGAAAGCCTTCAGCTCGCAAGCCGGCTTCTCCAGACCGCCTTCAGGGGCGTGGACATAGACCTCCACGACCTCCTTGCCGGCCACCTTGCCCTGGTTGGTCACGGTGACGGAAGCCTCGAAACCGTCGGCCGTCGCCTTCACGACCGGCTTGGAATACACGAAGTAGCTGTAGCTCAGACCAAAGCCGAACGGATAGGAGACCTCGACGCCCTTGGTGGCGAAGTGGCGGTAGCCCACCCAGATGCCCTCGGCGTAGTCGGTGTAGTCCACGTCCTTGCGGAGCTGGCGCTGGCCGCCCCAGCCGCCGAAGCCGCGGTTGTTGCCCTGGTTGGAGTAGTTGTACGGGAAGTTCGCGGAGGACGGGTGGTCCATGAAGTTGATGGGGAAGGTCATCGGGAGCTTGCCGGACGGGTTCACCTTGCCGGTGAGGACGTCGGCGACGGCGTTGGCGCCTTCCTGGCCCGGGGACCAAGGGAGGACGATCGCGTCGACCATGTTCTTCCAGGAGGCGGTCTCGATGACGCCGCCGATGTTCAGGACCACGACCACCTTCTTGCCGACGGCATGGTAGGCGGTGCTCACGTCGCGGAGGAGTTCGCGCTCGACGGTGGTGAGTTCGAAGTCGTCGATCTGCTTGCGGTCGGCGCCCTCGCCGGCGTTGCGGCCGAGGACCACGACGGCCACGTCATTGGCCTTCGCCTCGTTCTCGATGGCGGCGGTGGGGATGGCGATCTCGGCGAGCTTGCGGCGGCTGAACCAGGAGAACTGGGTGCCGCTCAGGGCGGTCTGCGCCTTGTCGTAGGCGACGAAAGCCTTGTAGTAGTCGGCGAGAGTCTGGTCCAGCGTGAAACCGGCGTTCTTCATCGCATCTTCCATGTTCACGACATAGGCCTTGTTCACGTCGCCGGAACCGGTGCCGCCGGCCACGAAGTCGATGGCGGAGACGCCGTAGAGGGCGACTTTCTCGTTGCCCTTGAGCGGAAGGGTCTCGTTCTCGTTGCGGAGAAGGACGATGGCCTCGCCGGCGGCCTTGCGGGCCACGGCGGCATGGGCCTTCAGATCCGGCTTGTTGGAGAACTTGTAGCCGTTGAAGCGCGGAGTGCGGACGATGTAGTTGAGCATGTTGCGGACGTTGCGGTCCAGCTCCTCCTGGGAGATGGTGCCGTCCTGGACGCCCGCGATGATGCGGTCGATCTCGTTCTGGTTGCCCGGTTCCATCAGGTCGTTGC
>CAMNGM010000125.1 GCA_946538425.1 uncultured Bacteroidales bacterium
ACCTGATGGACTCCACCTCGCTCCGCAAGGCGGCGAAGGACGAGAAGGACAGCACGATCGTGGAGATCGCCCTCACGAAGGACGGCACGGCCGATTTCTCCTGGGACGGGGACAGCTACACCGGCGACACCCAGACGGACTCCACGAAACGGGGCGCCGCCGCGATCTCCTGGTCGCCGGACGGCAAGAAGTTCGCCATCGTCCGCTGGGACATGTCCAAGATCAAGCCCTTCTGGGTGATCAACTCCGTCACCGAGCCGCGTCCCAAGCTGGAAACCTACAAGTACCAGATGCCGGGCGAGCCCGGACCCACCCCGTACCTGTACGTGATGGACACCGAGGGCAACCGGCAGGCCGTGAAGATCATCGCCTTCAAGGACCAGGACTTCAGCATCCTGAACGCCCCCCGCACGCAGAAGGACGCCTACAAGGAGTTCCGCGGCGGCAAGTGGATGGGCGACGGGAAGCATTTCTGGGTCACGCGCCTGAGCCGCGACCTCAAGCGGATGGACCTGTGCCGCGTGGACGTGGGCGCCGACAGCACGACGACCGTCGTCTCCGAACGGATGAACACCTATGTGGAGTCCCGCAGCCCGCGCTTCCTCCCGGACGGGAGTTTCGTGTGGTGGTCCGAGCGCAACGGCTGGGCCAACCTCTACCTCTACGGGCCTGACGGCACGCTCAAGCGCAACCTCACCGAGGGCGCCTTCCACGTGGAGGACGTCCTGGCGGTGGGCGACGGGTTCCTCCTCGTGTCCGCCTGCGGCGTGAACAAGGCGGAGAACCCCTACCAGATGCACACGTTCCGGGTCCCGCTCGCGGGCGGACCGATGCAGCAGCTGGATATGGACGATATGGACGTGAAGGCCGTGGCGCCGGATGACGGCAAGTACTTCGTCGCCAATTACTCCCGCGTGGACTGCAAGCCCGCGGCGGCCCTCATCTCCGCCGCCGGGAAGCGCACCGAGCTGGAAGAGGCCGACTTCAGCCAGCTGCTCGCGGCGGGCTACAAGTTTCCCGAGCGCTTCGTGGTGAAGGCGGCCGACGGCGTCACGGACCTCCACGGGGCCATCTACAAGCCCTTCGACTTCGACTCCACGAAGGTGTACGCCCTGGCGGACTACGTGTACCCCGGCCCGCAGGTGGAGGCCAACAACGTCTCCTGGTCCAGCGGGATGACCCGGATCGACCGGCTCGCGCAGATCGGGATGATCGTCATCACCGTGGGCAACCGCGGCGGCCACCCGAACCGCTCCAAGTGGTACCACAACTACGGCTACGGCAACCTCCGCGACTACGGCCTGGAGGACCAGAAATACGCCATCCAGCAGCTCGGGATGCGGCATAAGTACATCGACCTGGACCGCGTGGGCATCCACGGCCACTCCGGCGGCGGCTTCATGTCCACGGCGGCCCTCCTCCAGTACAACGACTTCTTCAAGGCGGCCGTCTCCTGCGCCGGCAACCACGACAACCGCATCTACAACCGCTGGTGGAGCGAGCAGCACCACGGCATCGCCGAGAAGATCGAGAAGGGCGACACCACCTTCGTGTACAAGATCGAGACGAACCCGCAGATCGCCTCCCGCCTGAAGGGGCACCTGATGCTGGTCCACGGCGACACGGACAACAACGTGAACCCGGCGAACTCCATCCGCGTGGCGAACGCCCTCATCCGGGCGAACAAGCGCTTCGAGTACGTGATCATGCCGGGCCAGCGCCACGGTTTCGGCGATATGAACGAGTGGTTCTTCTGGAAGATGGCGGACCACTACGCCCGCTGGCTGATGGGGGACAAGACCCCGCGGCCCGTGGACATCGGAGAAATGAACAACGACTGACGATATGAAACGCTTCTTACCCCTTGCGGCGGCCCTCCTTCTCGCGGCCGGCTGCAACCTGAGGACCGCCACCTACTCCGACGAGCAGGCGACGCCCCTCGCCGAAGGACAGACGGACTCCCTGCTGCAGTCCGTGTCCATCGAATATCCCGTGAAGGGAGCCAAGGCGGAGATCCTCGCGAAGATCGAGGACGGCATCCTGAACACCGTCTTCGACATGGAGGAGCTCCCGGGCACCGTGGAGGAGACCGCCCTCCGGTATGAGGACAACCTCAAGGACGAGTACTTCAACGAGTACGAAGGCCTGGAGGGAGGCGCCGGCTCCAGGACCTGGGAGGACCACGTCAACGGCTACTTCTCCGGCCGCTACAAGCAGTACCTGTCCTATATGGTGGAGGTGTACAGCGACCGCGGCGGCGCCCACGGCTTCAGCACGATGACCCCCGTGGTCTTCGACCGGAAGACCGGCGACATCGTCCCGGAGGAGGCGTTCTTCGCCGACGGCTACCGCGAGCCGGTCGCCGCCCTGCTCCAGGCGCACCTGCCGGAGGCGCTGGAGGGCGACGAAGAGGCCCTCGCGGCCGTCTCCGATCCCGGCCTGGTGGGCCCGAACGGCCTGTATGAGGTCACGAAGGACGGCGTCACCTGGTACTACCAGCCCTATGTCATCGCCCCCTTCTCCGTGGGTGTAATCTCCATCTCCGTGCCCTGGAACGAACTGAAACCCTACCTCAGGTAATGGCCTCCGACTGTCTGCAGGGAGCAAGCCTGCGCTTCGTGGGCCTGCACTATGAAACGAGCCTGTACGAGCTGCACGGCCCGCAGTTCACCAACCGGTACTATGTCCTCAGCGGGGCGGGAACCCGGCAGCTGATGGCCTTCCCGGAGGTCGTCGGCTTCGACTCCTACCAGGCGATGCTGCCCGCCACCGTCGCCGCGCTCCGTCTCCTGTTTCCCGGCGCCGGCGGCGACGTCGACATCCTGACCATCCTGCGCGGCGGCCTGAACTATCCGGTGGAGGAGGCTTGCGCCCGCAACGGCATCCGCGTGCGGGACATCCATTTCGTCTCCTGCGAGCGCATCATCGAGAACCACATCATCACGGGGCTGGACATCAAGTACGAGAAGATCCGCGTCGCCAAGGACCGGGTGCTCGTCATCGGCGACATCATCGCGACGGGCGACACCCTCCGGCTGTGCCTGTCGCAGGTGGTGGACCGCTTCCGCCGCCGCGGCGGCAGCATCCGCAAGATCATCTTCTTCACCATCGGCGGCACCCGCGCCATCACCCTGATGGAGAAGATGGCCGCCGACATCCGCGCCGTCTTCCCGGCGTTCGAGGGCTTCGAGTGCTTCTTCTACGAGGGCGTCTTCACGGTCTACGAGAACGCCGGCGCCACGGGCATCAATGTGCCGGACATCGACTTCGGCTGGAAGGGAGGCTGCATCTCGCCGGAATTCCGCCGCTTCGTGCTGGGCCACCCCTACTCCCTGCTGGAGAAGTGCATCATCTACGACGGCGGCGCGCGCCGGTACGAGATTCCGGTCCACTTCCGCGAGGCGCTGGAGTACTGGGAAGGCATCTGGGGCCGGGCCGCGCAGATCGACCCGGTGGCCTTCGTAGGGGAGAAGCTGGGCTACGACCATCCCCTCTCCTACGAGGAGTGGCTGGAAGTCAACCATTTCACGGAGCTGCCGGAAACCGGCCTCCTGGACCTCTGGAACGAGGAGACGGCGCTGCTGGAGAACGCCGCCGCCCTCTCGCTGGAAGCCATCGCCCTCCAGCGCGTCAACGCCATCAACGCAATCCTGAAGCAATATGAGTAACAAGAAGATCACCGACGTCGACTACACGACGTCGCCGGTCGATGCGGCCGGACGCAAGAGCAACCTGAGCATGTTCATGGTGATGCTCGGATTCACCTTCTTCTCCGCCAGTATGTGGGTGGGCCAGCAGCTGGCCGCCGGCCTGGACTGGTGGGGCTTCGTCTGGGCCCTCATCCTGGGCGGCATCATCCTCGCGGCCTACACGGGCGCCCTGGGCTGGATCGGCGCGGAAAGCGGCCTGTCGCTGGACATGCTCGCCCGCCGGAGCTTCGGCACCAAGGGCAGCTGGCTTCCCAGCGCGATGATCAGCTTCACGCAGACCGGCTGGTTCGGCGTGGGCCTCGCGATGTTCGCCATCCCCGTGGCGAAGGAGCTGATGGGCCTGGAAGTGACGCCCGATTCGATGCCCTGGCAGGGGTATCTCCTGGTGGCCGTCGCCGGCATCCTGATGACCGCCAGCGCCTATTTCGGCATCAAGAGCCTCACCATCATCAGCTACATCGCCGTCCCGGCCGTCGCCATCCTGGGCACCATCGCGATGGTGATGGCCGTCCGCAACGGCGACGCGGGCCTCGTCGAGCAGTTCGCGAAGGGCACGAAGGACCTCGGCGTCATCGCGGGCGCGGGCTTGGTCGTGGGCAGCTTCGTTTCAGGAGGTACGGCCACCCCGAACTTCACCCGCTTCGCCAAGAGCGGCAAGGTGGGCCTGTGGATCACGGTCGTGGCGTTCTTCATCGGCAATAGCCTGATGTTCCTTTTCGGCGCCGTGTCCAGCATCTATGTGGGCGGCAACGACATCTTCGAGGTGATGCTGAACCTCAACCTGTTCTACCTCGCCGTCCTCG